>JBNVCD010000143.1:0-953 GCA_050410875.1 Bathyarchaeia archaeon
TTGTTGTATTTCATAACCTCGTTGAGTTCCTCCATTGTTCTGGGGCGCCATTTGCCCCATTCGCTTGCAAGCGCTTTTAAAATTGCTTCTTCCGGCTTTGCGGTAGCTGCAATTTTTGGGTAATTTTGGAGGGGTGTGTCCTGGGTGGATGTGGCTTCTGCCGTTTTCACAGTTATTGTGGCGACGGTCTTGGGTTTTGCGCCTTCGAATGCTTTGTTAACGTTTGAGATAAGTTCAGGAAGGCTCTTTAGGGTTTTCATTACTTCGCTGTGGGAGCCGCTAAGCTCCACTTCGTAGTCTCCAATTTTGACTCGTATGAAGAAACCTTCTGTTTTTTCGTCTACTATTTTTTTCTGCACCGTAACCACGCTATACACTTGTGATTTTCCTTTTTAGCGTTTTTGCCACGAAAATGTCAAAGCTGAGGAGACTGAGTAGATCAAAGAGCCTCAGCGAGTTTCTGCTTAACTAACGTGTTGACTTCGTTGGGGTTTGCTTTTCCCCGTGCTTCTTTCATTACTAGCCCCATAACTAAGCCAAAAGCGTTTTTTCCGTTTTTTTCTATTAAAGGCTTGTTTTCGGCGATGACTCGGTCAACTATCGCTGCTAACTTTTCTTTTGAAAGCATTCTTAGCTCTAAGGCTTCAATGCAGTCTTTGACAGTTTTGTCTTTGTTTTTGGATAGCCAAGAGAAAACATCTGCAATTGCCTCTTTAGCCAGTTCTCCTGTTCCAACGCTTTTGAAAATCTCTTTAATCTGCTTGTCTGCCACGTTTTCTACGGCTACGCCGTCACGTTTGAGAGCCTTCAAACTTTCCGTGAGAAAAGCAGCAACAGTCGTCGCGGGAACTTGGGTTTCCTGCACAATTTTTTCGAACAGCGCGTTGTATTCTGACTCGATGATTTGCCCCGCCAACTTGGCGTTCAAACCGTAATCCTTCATTAGCCTGTGT
>JBNVCD010000143.1:963-1512 GCA_050410875.1 Bathyarchaeia archaeon
CGCGAACCTGTTCTACTAATTCGCTTGTAATAAGCATAGGTGGAATATCTGTTTCAGGGTACATTCGTGCAGCGCCCGGCCTGGGGCGCATGTACCGTGTTGTGCCGTCCTCTTTTGCCATGCGCGTCTCCGCGGGTACGCCTGTCAAAATTTCTCGCGCTCGCTCTATTACCGCTTTTAGTGCGTCTGTCACGTTTTCAGTTGTGTCTGCCACGAAAACCACGGCGTCTTCTGCGTTAGCTGCTACGGTTTTCCGTAGTTCTTGGACTTCTTGGGCTGTTATGCCGTAGTTGGGCATTTCGTCTGTGTGAAATATTCCGCCTACTCTGCCCCAGAATTTGGCTCGGTCTGACAGTTCGGTGCCCACGCGGAAGTTGGGCGTTAATTCGCGTCCAAGAAACCCTGCGAAGCCTGAGAGTTTTACTGCTTTGACGACTTTTTTTTCGTCTATCGCTTTCTTGATGACTTTGCATTTGGTGTTTTTGAACACTGATGTGACGTCTGTTATGTCTTCTTTTATGTCTGCTGGTTTGATGCCTTTGTTTGCCA
>JBNVCD010000143.1:1522-4395 GCA_050410875.1 Bathyarchaeia archaeon
TAGTTGTCTTTTAACTTCGTATTCCACCACTGTGGCAATTAAATCTAGTTCTTGAACGCCTTTGATTTCTACCAGCGCTCCGTTGGGTATGGACACGTTTAAATCCTGTCGTATGGTTCCTAGACCGCGCATGACTTTGCCGGTGTCTCTTAGGATTCGCCCAATTGCTAATGCTACTTTTTGGGCTTCTATGGGGGAGTAAATGACTGGGGCTGTTGCAACTTCGATGAGGGGTATACCTAAGCGGTCTATGCGGTATCGGATGATTTTGCCGTCGGCTTCGGTTCCGATTTTTCTTGCTGCGTCCTCTTCTAAGCTTGCTGCCTGTATCGGGATGGTTTTTCCGTCTACGTTGATCCAGCCGTCTAAAGCAACTATGCAGGTGCGCTGGAAACCTGTGGTGTTGGAGCCGTCTATGACGGTTTTGCGCATGACGTGTATCTCGTCGACGGGTTGCATGTTCATCATTAAAGAGGCTGTAAGCACGGTTTCTACTGCTTCTCTGTTTAGCGGGTGGGGTGGTTCTTCATCCATTTCTACGAGGCACGCGGTTTCACGGTTGGCTTCGTAGAGGATTTTGACTCCCTTTTGAAATTCAAAGTATGCTGAGGGGTCAATTTGCCCCAGTTCGCTTTGGGTTGGTCTGAGTCTGCGTAGAAAAACTATTTCCGGTTCATCTTTGAACAGTTGGGGAGGGCAACCGCAAAACAATTTGGTCTCAGTAGCTAATTGTTGGTGTATTTCTAAGCCGACTTTTAAGCCAAGTTTAGCGTAGTCCACTGTCACTTTATGTGCCTCCTTCGTTTATGTGGTTTTCTTGGGGCAGAGTCCGCGTGGAAAACTCTCCTGCAATGTTGGTTTTGAAAAGTTTTTTTGCTTCTTCTAGATCGCGTGTTTGCCCCAGCGTCCACATGAGCTTTACTAGGGCGGTTTCAGGGAACATATCCTCGCATGGGATGACACCTAGTGAAAGCAGGTCTCGTCCTGTGTCGTAGACGTTCATGTTAACGCGCCCCCAAATGCACTGTGAAGCCAATGCAACTATGACTCCATGGCTAATGGCGTTTTCTATGGCTCCAAAGCATCTTGCACTGACGTGGCCTAGCCCTGTGCCTTCTAGAAGTATGCCTTTGATGTCTCGTTCAGTGTACCAGTCTATGATGGAGGGGTCAAAGCCTGGATAAAACTTTACTAGGGCAACTTTTTCGCTGAAGTTTGGTTTTAGAATCAGTTGTGCTGTGGGGTCGCGTTTTCTGTAGTGTGCAGTTAGCATGGTGACTTCGTTGCCGTTGGTTGTTCTGGCTATGGGTGAGCTGTTTACAGGTTTGAAGGTGTCTCTTCGGCTGGTGTGGCATTTGCGGACTTTTGTTCCTCTGTTGAATGCTATGGTTGTGTCGGCTGTGGTTTCGTGCATTGCGACTGCTACTTCTGCGAATGGGGCGTAGGCGGCTGCTTTGACGGCGCCGATGAGGTTTGTGGCGGCGTCTGAGCTGGGTCTGTCTGAGCTTCTTTGTGCGCCTACTATTATTACGGGTATAGGTAAGTTTTGTAGGGCAAAGCTGAGTGCTGCGGCGGTGTATGCCATGGTGTCTGTGCCGTGTGCGATGACTATGCCGTTTACTTCTTTTTGTGTGATGTGTTGGGCTACTGTTTGTGCGATTTGGGTCCAGTGTTTTTGGGTGATGTTTTCGCTGTATATGCTGAGTAGGATTTGGGTGTCTATGCGTGCGATGTCGGCTAGTTCTGGGACGACGCCGTAGAGGTCGCTTGCGGATATTGCTGAGCGGACTGCGCCTGTGCGGTAGTCTACGCGGCTGGCTATGGTGCCGCCTGTGCTCATGATTACGATTTTTGGTAGTTCTTCTTTTTGTGGGGGAAGTGGTGGTGAAGCAAAGGTGGGTTTGATGCCTTTGCCGATTTTTTGGATTTTTACGTGGGGTTCAAGGCGGATGCCGATGTTGTAGCCGTTTTTCATTTTTATAACTACGTGTTTGTCGTCGCTTGATTCTGAGCGTGGGATGAGGATGCCTTCGTAGGTTTTGTTTTCTTTGGTGACTTGTATTATGTCGCCTACTTCGCATCCTGTTTGGGTGAGTATGTTTAAGGCTTGTCCTCTGTAGCCTAGTTGGGTTTCGTTTTGGGTCATGTTGTGTTCCTCAGGTTTTTGGAGACGTAGACGCCGTCGTGGCTGTAGCCGAGGCGCATGTAGTACTTCTTTGTACCTAGTGCGCTTATGACTAAAAGCTTTTGTAAGTCGAATTTTTCCTTTGCCAGTTGCTCTGCCTCTTTTAGCAGGATGGCTCCGTAGCCTTTATGTTGCCATGCGTTGGTGGAGTGTTTGCCTACGGGTACTAGTGGGCCGTAGACGTGGAGTTCTCTTACGATGGCGGCTGGTGTGGAGGTGACTTCGGGTCTGTGTGCTTTGGTGGATGGTATGCGTAGGCGTAGGTAGCCGATGAGGACGTCGTTGGTTGGGTCTTCGGCTGATAGAAATATTTCTGTGCCTTCTGAGGCTTGGTATGTGGTGGTGAGGATTTTGATTTGGTTGGGGTCTGGTTTGATGTGGTCGATGAGGGTTCGGTGTCCTACTTCTCGGCATCGGATGCATCTGCATCGTTGTCCTTGTTCTGCTAGTTTTTGGTGTATTATTTGTCTGAGGTTGCTTTTGTTGACGCCTGCGGTTATTAGTTGGGCGGGTATGTCGCGTTGTACGCGCATTATTCTGATCCATGGTGGGGTGATTTTTTTGATTTCTGCGATGAGTTCTGCGGCTTCTTGGGTTGTGTATGGTTGGTAGGTGCCTTCTTTGTGCCATTGGCTGATTTTTGTGCCTTCTATTACAAGGCATGGGTAAATTTTGATCATGTCAGGTT
>JBNVCD010000144.1:0-3312 GCA_050410875.1 Bathyarchaeia archaeon
CTCTCAGCCGTATGCCTCGGTGTCTCCACCGCCATGGAAAACCGCACCCCAGCTATGTACCAGACAATCGTCAAACGGATAACCGAAGTCGTCGCCAACACACCAGTTAACACAGGCGTCTTCACCGCATCCTTTGAAGTTCTCCGAGCATTACTCGAAGCAGGCCTAGAAGAAGCCATTAAAAAACCACTTTACTGCGAGCGAAGAGGCATGAGCTCCAAAGCCAACGAGCATTTAGTCGCCGCCTTCAAAGAGCGTGCCTTAACAGGCGGCGCCGTATTTTTGGGTGTGCAGGGCGGTCGAACCTCTGAGGGCGTGGATTTTCCGGGAAACCAGATGAACTCTGTAGTTATCGTAGGCGTACCCTACGCTGAACCAACACCCAGAGTGAAAGCACAAATCGAGTATTACGAGAAATGTTTCCCCAACTTCGGCCGTGAATACGGCTATGTCTTGCCTGCCATGAAGAAAGCTTCGCAGACTGCAGGGCGCCCCATCAGAACTCTAGAGGATAAAGGCGCCATAATCTTTCTCGATCAAAGGTACGCCCATAATTACTGCAGAAGTTTCTTGCCTGCATGGATACGTGACGGCATGAAACTTTTACCCGCCAAAGACCACGTTTTATCAAACGTACTCCGTGAATTCTTCAAAATGTAAAAACTCATCCGTGTATCTCATGCAGTTTTTCATCCAAACAAACTTTGCCCACCACCACGTATGCGGGATCAGCATCAACAGCCGTGAGAGCCTTTAAAGTTCCCGTCTTCCAATCAACGTTCTGCATGACTCCTATTCCCAAAAACTTCATCTTGCAGTCATGGAGACCCAACAATAAACCTCTCCAGCTTTCTTGTCTGCTGTTCTGCAAAGCGCCAACACACAAATATTGAAGAGTCAGCCCGCTCAACCGCCACTTCTTCATTTTAGCTCCCGTCAAATATTTAGCGTAGCCTCGTTCTCTTACGCTTCTACGTTTCTCTCGTGTCTTCTCCTTAACAGAAGAAGGCGACGCGACAGCGATTTTCTTAAATTTGTCTAGTTTAACCATCAGCGGCTCTAACTCACCGTTCCTTTGAACCCCCACGATTATGTCTGGAGTCAACTCCTCAGCCAACTGCACCTTGTATTTCACCGCGTCGTCTCCCAAAACCCAGCCATCAGTATTCACAACCACAAAGTCAACCGCTCCCTTCACAGCTTTCGCAGTGAGGAAAGTGAAACCTTCGATCGTTCTGGCTACGTTTTCACTGGGAGACGTAGCGCCCACAAAAAAGGCTTCTTCTGCCTTCAATCCAGACAGATCCACCACGGCATTCCCAACAGGGGCATAGGCAAGCGTGGTTGGCGGTCCAAGAACAGATTGCCCCAAATCTCCATCCAAAAAAGCAACTCTAAAATTTTCGCTCAACAGGCGGTTTACCAAATAAGTGCAAAGACTGCTTTTCCCAGTGTCCACGCTTCCGATAACCATAACCACCACAGGTGCCCTTCCACGTATTCGTAGCAGCCCTTCAAAAGCAGCAACCCAAGACTCTGGAATGGTGTCGCCATGAACTTCCTGTATCTGCGAGTTTTCTCCTAAACTCAAATGGAATGTTGCTTGCTCTTCCACAAAAAAAGGCAACCGCTTGCCCTCAGGCACCAAAATTTGGTTTGAATTTCCTATTAAGGAACCAAAAACCCTCACTTTCCCCGCAATAACATTCACAGACGCAGGCCCATCAACAAGCAAGGTTTTGCCGCAGTCAACTGTCCTGTTCAACAATTTGCCTCCGCTGATGAGCGTACCCCTCCCTCCCAGCTATCTTTATAGCTGAAAAAATATGCCGCAACCCACGCCTACGTTTTGTTTCACGAGCATGATGGTTAGTTCCTGTTTCACTCACGATTTCTAACAACACTTCAGGCGGCAAATCTCCATCTAGCAGCTCCACAAGCGTTTTGTAAACGGGCACCCCATTACCAATTTTAACAGCAACCACCGTCATGGCAAAATCCACTGTTCGCGGAACCCTCATGATTTTAGTTGAAACCTCTTTTAAACTGAAACAGTTCTCAACATCAATAACCGTGCCGTCAGCCACAACAGCCAACCCAAAAACAACACCCGGATCTACACCGATGACAATTTTTTCATAACATTCTTTTCCCTGCAAAATTTTTACAACTTGACTCCCCATAAGTTCAGGGTCAGTTTCCGCGTCATAAACAAGTACTCTATCATGGTTAACAAGCTGCCTCTCACAGGCAGTGGTCACCACCACCCTGATACCAGTCGGTATAGCGTCCCTTGGGAGGAGACTTATGAATCGTATGTTACGACGCTTCAACTCGTTGACTATTAAAAAGTACGCTTTTCCTTGAACGGTCGCCACAGCAACTTTTGACTTCATACCCTTCCTAACTTTAATGTTTAGGGCAGAACACATTATTAATTTCGCAGTTAATATCCCTTAACGTGCATAACTGTGAAAACCAAGATCCCCACAGGTTGCTCTTGCATAGATACCGCCTTGGAAGGCGGACTCTCTCCCGGGAGCATCAACCTCATTTACGGTGAACCCGAAACAGGCAAATCCACGTTAGCTTTGCAATGTGCACTCAACTGCGCGTTGCAGGGCCTCAAAACGTTGTTCATCGACTGCGACAACACATTTTCCACTGAACGACTTTTCCATTTGTCCCCCTCGAATTTTGACACCGTAGCTGAAATGATCATCTTAATGAAACCTGCCGATTTTGCCGAGCAAACCTTTGTCGTGGACCACTTGGAAGACTACATAGCCAAAAACTTCGGCTTAGTGGTGATAGACACATTTAACTCTCTGTACAGAGCCAAAGTTGCCGAAACTTCAAGTAAAATAGCCACGTTTACGCTAAACCGCGAGTTGAACAGACAAATGGCAGTTCTGGCGCAAACCGCCAAAATGCTAAATGTGCCCATCGTGGTGACAAGCCAAGTTAAAAGCATTTTCAGCGAAATCTCCTCTTCAGTTACACCTGTCGCACAGAGGGTGTTGAAGTTCTGGGCGGACACTGTAATCGCCCTCAAACCCACAGACACGCCTTCAGTGGTGCAGGCTATTTTGGAGAAGAACCGCAACACTCAAGAAGTAACCTGTTATTTGAGAATAGCTGAAACGGGAATTCACGAGTACGAACCGACACCCTGATGGTTGATCACATGAACATAGCTACTTTGGTTATTGAAGCGTTAAAATTTATTTTTCCCGCTTACTGCGCCAACGCTGCGCCTGTACTTGGAGGTGGCGGGCTGCCGATGGATTTTGGAAAAAAATTTGTCGATGG
>JBNVCD010000144.1:3322-4333 GCA_050410875.1 Bathyarchaeia archaeon
CCCATATTCGGAGCCAACAAGACCTTCAGGGGCTTCTTTTTCGGTTTAGCCATAGGCACAGGCGTAGGCATCGTGGAGTATTTACTTTTTAGTTATCCCCTACTGTTTAGCTTTCTTACCCCTTTAGGCGCGCTGCTGGGCGATTTGGCAGGCGCTTTTCTGAAGCGTCGCCTCAACCTTGCCCCTGGAAGCTTACTTCCAATAGTTGACCAAGTGGACTTCGTGGTGGGCGCTTTACTGTTTTCTTTGCCTCTAAATTTAGTCACTGCCGACTTGGCTGTCGCCGTGCTTCTGATTACTCCGCCAATCCACTTGCTCACTAATTTTGCAGCGTACAAACTCAAACTAAAAAAGAACCCGTGGTAAAACACTGGTAAAAAAGATTTAGATGCCGCTCATTTTGAGGCGGATAAAGTACTCCAAGAATATGTATGATATCAGCACTAAAGTGGCGGCTACAGACAACGTCATGTACGCTTGCCTAGGGTTGTAGGCGTGTTTTGTGCTCTGGTATAGCGCAAGTAAACCAACTAAGCCAAAAGCGTAGAGTGCGACGGAAATCACTGTGTCAAATATGAACTGTGAACTCAAGTCTGGATACAAGAAGTAAAATCTAGAGTTTACGTAGACAGCGGAGAGAGGCGCATTGACTACGTCATAGATTATTCCGCCAAAGAGAAGCATGCTTATGCTTATTATAACGATGGTTGTGATTGTGGTTGAGGGTTTCATGGCTGAGATTCTGCTGAACCATCTGCTGAACACATAGGGCAGTGAAGTGGTTTGTTTTTTTATTTTCTCAGACATTAATTGTTTCTCCATTTAACCGCTATTGTCTAACTTGTGTACCTGTTAATGTATGCTTCGCAATCTGACTTAAATATCATTGCCCAGTGGTCTTTAAAGTCTTTCTCCAAATTTGGAACGTTGCTCACTACTCGTTGGCAGCACACGTTTTATTTTTTGGGTTTTGCTGAGGCATGCTTGGTTTAGACATAAAATCCACGGTTT
>JBNVCD010000145.1:0-2953 GCA_050410875.1 Bathyarchaeia archaeon
CTCTTCTCTTCGTTGAGGATGATTGGGTGCCGCAGCGTGTTGTATGCAATGAATGCCACAACATCTTATATGAGGGCGCTGAGCTTAAACCTCCTGACGAAATTCTCCAGCTACACGAAGGCAAATGCCCCAAATGCGGCAGAAAACTCTCCCTGTTACCCCTCAACGTTGAAGTGAAACCTGCAAAACTGTGACTGCAGGACGGCAACTTCAGAAGAAACACACTGGGAAAAAGCTGCAAAGACCCGTGTAGGCACATACCTGACTAATATAGAAGCAGGATTCATTTTTGACTGTGTCGACTTCACAAAACTCTCTCTTGTTGTTGACATAGGCGCAGAAGCAGGCAGGTTCTCAGTTTTAGCTGCAAACACAAACGTCACAGTCGTAGGCATAGACATTGACCTCTACAGTTTGTGCAGGTTAAAACAAAAAAACAAAGATGTTCACGTAATTTTAGCTGACGCAAAACACATTCCACTGCAGCCTCAGATAGTAGACGCTGTGTTCATGATAGAAGTTCTAGATTACATTCCCGAGGCAGATAAGGCTCTCAGCGAATGCTACAGAATACTAAGACCAGATTCGGTTCTAATTTTTTCTTTCGGAAATAAATCAAGCTTCAAATCCAAACTTCGCGAATTCAAAGGTAAATCCTACACCCACTCCTACAGCCAAGTGGTCAAAAACCTACGGCAAACAGGATTCAAAACAATCAAAAAAACCGGTTACAACTGGTTGCCTTTTGGGCGAATGTCCAACAACCGTTTAGTTCCTTTTTTCTGTGGCGTCGAGAAACTCTTCAGACTAAACGACGTTCCCAGCTTAAGCCCATGGGTCATTTTCTGTGTCACAAAAGCCACGTAGCAACTGCCATCGTGTATTTAATTTTTGGAAAAGGCATATATGAATGGCTTTATGATATAACCCAATAACCGCAAAAATAAATAGATGGCATAATCAATCTGTGAGAAGAGATGGCACAAATGGCGATTAAAGAGACACTGTCAAGAGGACTAAAAGGTACGGGGAAACTGCGTGTTTCAATAAGTCACGCATCCATTTTAACTATAACTGCTCTATTGTTGATTTTATTCATCGCGTTCACCATACGCATTTTACCTATGCGCTGGGAAATCCCCTCAGGCACTCTAGGCCTCAACGAGTTTGACCCCTACTACCAGTACTCTTTAACCAACAAGATGGTTAATGACGGTTTACTGTCGCCTTATTCGCCCCGATGGATAAATACTCAACAGTTCTACCCAGACGGACTTGACATGTCTCAGTCTTTACCCTCGTTACCTATGACCACAGCGGTGCTCTACAACGTCATATCAGCATTAGGCGTAAACATTGACTTGATGTCCTTCTGCTCGTTGATGGCGCCGCTGCTGGGTACACTGGCTGTTTTGTTGATGTACTTTGTAGGCAAAGACATGGGCGGAAAAACTGTAGGGCTGCTGTCCGCCCTAATTTTGGCTTTGATGCCCTCATACATCCAGCGGTCTTCGCTAGGCTTCTTTGACACCGAAACAGTCGGTGTCCTTGCCCTCCTACTGTTCATTTTCCTGTTCATGCGCGCAGTTGACTCCAACAGGTCTTTCAAGTCAATGCTGCTGTACTCTTTAGGTTCAGCGGCGGCGCTCTTCTACTTCAGCGCAGGTTGGGGTGCAGCCTACTTCTTAATTGACCTGATTGCTGTTTACGCCTTCATCCTTGTTTTGCTGAAACGATACAGCCAACGCCTCTTGATGGTTTATAGCATAACCTTTGGTTTAGGTTTATTTGCCGCCATAAACGTCCCAGTTCTCTCTCCCCACTATCTAACTTCAGGCGCAATACTACCCGTTGCCGCCGTGTTTGTGGTTCTCTGCGTCGCCGAAATTCTGCGAACCAACATAACCATGCGAACCAAGACTATACTTTCAGTGGCGTTTCTCGCTGTTCTAGTCGGAGGCGTAGCTGCCATCGCAGTGTTTGGCGATTTAACTAGCATCGCAGGTAAATTCATCTCGGTGGTTGACCCCTTCCAGAGGTCCGCCCAGCCTCTTATCGAATCCGTAGCTGAGCACCGCATCTCCGCGTGGGGTTCCATGTACTACGAGTTAGGCATCAGCATACTCTTCTTCTTGGTAGGCATGTACTTCACAGTTAAAAACCCGACAAACAGGAACATCTTTCTGGTGCTTTTCGGTTTGACATCGCTATATTTTGCTGGCTCTATGGTTCGTTTGCTTATCCTGTTGGCTCCAGCGTTTGCGCTGCTAGTTTCAAATGGTGTCCTCGGCTTGTTAAAGCCATTTTACACTTTAATCCGAGAATCAGGTTCCCAAGCCATGTTAAAGTCTAAACGGCGCTTAAGTCGAGTGGGCAAAGAATACAGCGCCATCGCCATCTTGCTGATCTTCGGTTTGCTGGTTACAAACTTTGCTTTCTCCCCTCAAACCGGCGGAGAACCCCGCGTTTACAACATGGCGTACAGCCCGTTAGCCATTACTTCGTCAAGTTTACCCATAGCTGCCAACGAACCTATCCCGCAATGGAAAAACATGGTTGCTTACATGAGGGAGAACCTAAACCGAACCGATGTGGTCGCTAGCTGGTGGGACTACGGTAACTGGATAGGCTACTTGGGTAACGTCACAACTTTGTGTGACAACACTACAGTGAACGCTACTCAAATCGAAAATGTGGCTTACTCAATGATGGCAAACGAAACCCAGTCCATAAAGATGCTCAAGAACTACGATGCCTCCTACATACTCGTATTTATGACGCTTCAGCTCCCAGTCTCTAACAACCAGTTGACTGGCAACGTACGCTTCGGCGGTTACGGCGATGAAGGCAAATGGGTTTGGATGGCTGACATTTCAGGCAACGCAAAACCCCGCTTCCTCAACACGGGATACATGACCTCTGACTACCAGTGGAGCAACAAAACCGACTTCGG
>JBNVCD010000145.1:2963-4301 GCA_050410875.1 Bathyarchaeia archaeon
AATGGAACGACATGGGTCTAAACTCAACCATATACAAACTCATGAGCAACGCTGAGAAACAGTGGGCAGACAAATACGGCTTCACCGCGGCGGAAACCACATCGACACTTGAATACTTCACACCCGCTTACATCGCAGGCTTAGAAGTAGACCCAACCACTGCAGCGCAGCAATACGGCACTTTGATACCTCTGGTTTGCCTATACAAAATCGACTGGGAAAAATACAACGCCTCAATAAATACACCTTAAGGTGGGCGAACTTTGTTTCCCAAAGTTCCCGACCAGCACAAACCAGGAAAGCCCTTGGTTCCTTGGGGCTTAGGCGTAATATATGTGCTGTTTGCCACCATCTACATTTTTTCCGCCTACTTCTTAGGCATCGGAAAAACAGTAAACGGCGTTTCAGCGCCGTTAACCCTGGCGGTATGCATACTGTTCGGCGGCTTCATGGGCATGCTAGACGACTGGATAGACCTAAAATGGCGTTACAAAGCCTTCATGCCTCTAATTGCAGCTTTGCCCCTAATGCACTTTGTTTTAGCCAACCCTCAAATGCGAACTTCCATTTCGATTCCTCTGCTGGGAACAGTGCAGTTTGGAGACGCCTACATCTTTGTAGTTGTACCTTTAATCGTCATGGTGATCACTAACACCATCAACATGCTGGGCGGCTTAAACGGGCTAGAAACGGTTGGCCCCGCCATAATCCTCATAGGATTGACTGTTCTGTCCTCATCTACTTTCCAAATACTCATGATTGGCCCATTAATTGTGTGGTTAATCCTTGCATTCTTCAACTTTCAAGGAAAAATTTTCGTCGGTAACACAGGCTCCTTCGCGATAGGTTTAACAATCGCCTCATTTGCAGTGTTAACCGACCTCAAATCTAGCCTACTTATCGCTGTTCTCCCCTACGTTTTCAACTCTGTCCTCATTTTGTCCGCTGTCTTTTTTGTTCACAAGAAAGCCAACGTCGCCTTTGACGGGAAAAAACTTGTTTCTGACCATCGACGAAGCCTCGTGACTCTGCTAACTTACCGAAGACCCTTAACGGAGCGCCAAGTAGTCACCGTTATCTCGTTAATTATCTCATTTTTCACTGCGCTGGCAGTGCTTGTTGAATTTCTCTCAATTTGATTTACGCCAAAAACCTTTCAAGCTTAGTTAAACCTATAATTTCGTCAAAACTCAACCCCAACGCGTCAAGCACCTGGTCAAACGTGCTGTGCAAGTACGCAACGTACTTGTCTACGTCCACCTCGTTTTTCGTCGCCAACTCTACAGGCTTCACATGAGGTTCACGTATAGTTTTAACAAAACGTATTAGGTCGCCACC
>JBNVCD010000146.1:0-4197 GCA_050410875.1 Bathyarchaeia archaeon
TACAAGGTAATTAGCTTCATCCCGACTTATCCCTCAGTGAACTACACAGAGCCTTTTTGTTGGTTATACTTCTATATATTATGCTATAAACATGTTTATAACATGTTTGTTCCTTTACTTATAAATATTGCAAAGGGTATATTGCATGTTCCTGTATAAAACAGTCAAAGACAACCCGCAGGTTTTTATTGGTTGCTTTATGTTTCTAATTTACGCAGGAGATGCTACAGTGAAAGTTTTTCTGCGCAGCTTTGGATGCAGCTCTAACTTTGCAGACGGCGAGGTTTTAGCAGGTTGCTTAAAGTCTGCCGGCTTCACCCTTGTAAACTCTGAAGAGGACGCAGATGTGGTAATCTATAACAGTTGCGCAGTTAAAGGTCCAACCGAAAACCGCATAATTGACGCGTTAAAGCGTGTTTCACGTGGACGAAAAATCGTGGTTGCAGGTTGTTTGCCCTTGATTAATTTTGAACGACTTTTGCGTGAAGCTCATTTTGACGGCGCTGCTGGGCCGGCTGCAGGTAAAAACATTGTGGATGTTGTAAATCGGGTTTTAAAGGGCGAAAAGGTGGTGTCGTTAGACGACGCTTTAACGGTTCAGCCTCCGCTGGATTTGCCGCGAATTCAAATGAACCCCCTCGTTAGCGTGATCCCTGTAAATTACGGTTGCTTGGGGTCTTGTGCGTACTGCTGTGTTGTTCACGCCCGAGGGCGGTTGCGCAGTTACAAAATTAGTGAAGTCGCAGAGCGGGTGAAGCGGGAGTTATCGTTAGGAGTGAAGGAGTTTTGGGTTACAAGTCAAGATGTCGCGTGCTACGGCAGGGACATAGGCACCAATCTTGCAGAGCTTTTGAATACGTTGAGTCAAATTGATGGCGAGTTTCGCATTCGAGTAGGAATGATGACGCCTAACATTGTTGCGCCGATTTTGCCTCAGGTTATCGAGGCGTTCAGTAGCCCTAAGGTTTACAAGTTTGTGCATTTGCCTGTGCAGTCAGGGGATGATGGTGTTCTCAGAAAGATGCTCAGGTTCTACACGGCAGAAGAGTTCAAAGAGCTTGTTGCACAATTTAGGAAGGCGTTCCCGCAGCTAACGCTAAGTACGGACGTGATTTGTGGTTTTCCAGGTGAAAGCGCCGAGGCGTTTGAGAACACTTTGAGGCTTCTGGAGGAAGTAAAGCCCGACGTAGTTAATGTCTCCAAGTTTTTTGCAAGACCTAAAACAGCTGCGATAGAAATGAAAGATGAGTTTGTAGAACGAAACGAAGTCAAACGGCGAAGTGTTCTTGCAGCGCAACTGGCGAAAAAAATTGCGTTAGAGAAAAACCAGCAGTGGCTTGGCTGGAGAGGCGAAGTTCTGGTGAACGAGAAAGGCAAAGTGCCACATTCGTGGATTGGCCGAAATTTTGCTTACAAGCCGATAACGGTTGTTTCAGAAAAAGAGGATTTGCTGGGCAAAACCGTGCAGGTTAAAATTGTAAAGGCTTTTTCGACGCATCTCTCAGCGGTAATCACCTACTAAAACGTTTGCGTATAATTGTTTAGCCTGTTGAGAGTTTACGTCGAATCAAAAAAAGTCAAGTAAAAGAAAAAGAGGTTTATCCTTTGGTGTTGGCGTATTTTATGAGGGAGAATATTTCGTATTTGTCGCCGAGTGTTTTTCTGCCTGCAAGATACTCTAATTCGATTAAGAAGCCTAAGCCCACAATTTTTCCGCCAAGTTTCTCGACGAGGTCTATGTTCGCTTTGACTGTGCCGCCTGTGGCAAGCAAGTCGTCAATGATTAAAACTTTTTGTCCTTTAGTGATTGCGTCCTCGTGGATTTCTATGGCGTCTTTCTCGTATTCTTTTTGGTAGATGAGTTCAACACATTTTGAGGGCAGTTTACCTTTCTTGCGTACCGGCACAAAGCCCGCGCCAAGTGCATAAGCTAAGGCGGCGCCTATTATGAAGCCGCGTGCCTCGTTTGAGACAACTACGTCTATGTCTTTGTCTTTGTAGTGTTCAACTAACTTGTCGATTGCTTCCTTGAAGGCTTTTTTGTCTTTTAACAGTGGGGTTATGTCCCAGAAAACTACGCCTTTGAATTCGGGTATTCGCCTTATTTTTGATTTTAAATCCATTTTGTTTCCTCCTTTAGACCAAAGCGTTTTTTAACGCTTCACCACAGGTGCAACTGCGCTCTTTAGGCAGAACGGCTACAGCTTCGACTATTATACGCTTGACTTTCTCGATGTTTGCCTTCATGGTTTTAACGATTTCTTCAGCGCTGACGGGGTGATCTTTCCAGCAGTCATAGTCCGTCACCGTAGCAATTGAAGCGTAGCATAACTCTGCCTCTCGCGCCAAAACGCATTCAGGAACCATCGTCATGCCCACTACGTCTGCACCCCACTGCTGAAACATTCTAGATTCAGCCTTGGTGGAGAAACGTGGACCTTCAATGCAAACGTATGTTCCTGTGGGGTGAGCCTTTATGTTTGCAGCTTTCGCAACAGATATCAGAGTTTTCCTAATTTCAGGGCACATAGGTTCAGCTACAGAGATGTGACAAACTTTGTCTCCAGTATAGAATGACTGCTCTCTCCGTGTTGTCCGATCTATAAATTGATCCACAAATGCGATGTCGCCCGGCATGTACTCCTCTCTTAAGGAGCCAACTGTGGAAACAGCTAAAACACGTGTAACTCCAAGTTTCTTGAAAGCGTACATGTTAGCTCGAGAATTCACATCTGTAGGTCTTATTGTGTGCTTTCGGCCGTGGCGCGGCAAAAAAGCCACGGTTCTGCCAGCTAACTCGCCCACCGTGAAAGAGTCAGAGGGCACACCGTAAGGGGTGTTGACTTCGACTTCTTGGATATTTTTGAGAAGTTTGGGGTCGTAAAGACCCGTCCCGCCGATGATTCCTATTTCTGCCTGCATGAAAACTCTACTGCGAGTTTTCACCTTATAAAAATAACGGACACAAGGCAAATCATGAAAATCGGGGTTTTGATGAAAAATGAAGGGGAAAGTGGGCTACTATACCGCGGTGGATGCTGTTGCTGGTCGACTGCCGATGGTGAGTTGCAGACTTAACATTTGTTTGTCTCTGAATATGGTGACGGTGACTACGTCTCCTGGTTTAGTGTGTTCTTCTAGGTAGGTTGAGAGGTCATCTAAATTGGTAATTCTCACACCGTTAATTGCAACTATGATGTCGCCGCCTACCACGACTGCTTCTCCTCCGACTACGATTTGACGCGTTCCTCCGCGTAAGCCGGCGTTAGCTGCTGGACCGCCTGCAGTGACGCTTGCGACGAGCCAACCGTAGGTTACATTGGCGCCTGTTGCCTTTGCAATGTCGTAGGTCATGTCAATGCCTGACGCGCCTATGGTGGGGTGCTTATCGTAGTGTCCTTCGTTGACTAGAGAAGCGATTTCTCTGAGGATGGTGCTAGAGGGGATAGCGAAGCCTAAGCCTTGAGAGTTGCTCACGATTGCTGTGGTTATACCCACCACTTGTCCTCGGTAGTTCAGCAGGGGACCACCCGAGTTACCAGCGTTGATGGGGGTAGTTGTCTGTATGACGTTTGCAATTGGGTAGCCTCCTGCTAGGTCTTCACTTATGGTTCTGCCTAAGGCGCTGACCACGCCTGTAGTGAGGGTACCAGCTAAGCCGTAAGGGCCGCCGACGGCAATTAAAGAGTCGCCTACATTTAACGTTGACGAGTCAACAATTTCCAGCGGAATTAGCTCGTCAGCAGGGGCTTCTGTTGAGAGCACAGCGAGGTCTGCGTAGGGGTCAGAGCCTAAAACGGTGGCTGCGTAAGCGTTGCCGTTTATGAAAGTTACACTGATGTTTTGTACATCCTGCACGACGTGGTTGTTGGTTATGATGACCATTTTGCCCTCGAAGTTGTAGACAAACCCTGAACCTTGAATTGCGGAGTAGTATGCCCTGCGGAATATGTCGTACTGTACAGTTAAGCCGTGGATCACTACCACAGAATCTTTGATTTGGTCGTACAGTTGGGAGAGAGAAACGTTTTCGCCTAAAAGGTAGGTTGTGCTGGGGTAAGAGACGTATGTGGCGTTTTGAGGAGGCAAACTGTCAAGCTGCGCTTGTAAACTGGTTCGTAATTCCTCAATTTTGTTGTTAAGCGACACGTAGCTTACTGAGGAGCCGATTATGCCGCCTGCAACTAAACCAACTAG
>JBNVCD010000147.1:0-4173 GCA_050410875.1 Bathyarchaeia archaeon
TCAAAAAAATTCGACCTCTATACGTGGTTTTGACGGGAACCTGCCTTGTTAATCAGGCGTACGTATTGCAGTTCCTCAACGCGGGCACTTTCATTCAAGTAGACGACGCCGTAGCTCTGTCAGTAAGCTTGATTAACACAATAGCGTTCCTATACACCTTAAGGATAATGGCGGCAGAACTCCGGGGCGACCTGCAGGTTAACCCACCTAAAAACGCCGACAGTTTACAAGGAGAAAACAAAGTTAAATGCAGCTCGACAAACTTGACATAATCACAATTGTTTTGCTTTCGGTTCTTTTCTTCTCTATGGCTACTTGGAACCTCGGTTTGACAGTTGCACCCCACACGTGTCTGCAGGAAACCGAAAAAAGAACATTCTACGTTGAACTGGATGAAGCGAAAAACGTTTCAACCGTGTACTTTTTTGTCAAAAGAGGCAACGCAACTGTTAGCGTATATTGCGGTGAGCCGGGAAACTGGACTTCAAAAGGTGAAATTACACTCAAAGGCGATTCGAGCTGGTGCAGCCTAAACGTGAAGGCTACGTCTAAATATTTGCAGTTTGTTGTTCGACCCGGCGTTTATGAATCGCGCCCCAACTTTTACTGGTCAGTACCTAACCCCACTGATGTACCGCCAAGACCATTCATCGAAGTAGGGGAAATGGCAGTTTTAGATCAAGAAAACCAGCAGGTTCGAATAATCGGGGTGACGGATGAGACAGGCGTTAACGGAAACTTGTCTGTGCTGGTTGATGAGCAAAGTTTGGTGCAGCTTCCCCCCACATACATGTCTCAGACGTACTTTGACGAGGTTTACTTTGTTCGGGCTGCACAGGATTACCTACATTTCAGGGCGCCTTTTGAGCGAACCCATCCGCCTCTGGGAAAGTTAATTCAAGCTTTAGGCATAGCTATTTTTGGGGACACCCCGTTTGGCTGGCGCATAATGGGGGTTATATTTGCCACGTTGATGGTGCCCGTCATGTATGTGATGGGAAAGAAACTTTTTGGAACGTGGATTGGAAGCTTTGCTGCAGCGTTTCTGTTTACGTTTGATTTTATGCACTTCACCATGGCGCGTATGGGCACAGTGGACACTTATGTGGTGTTTTTTGCTTTGGCGTCTCAGCTTTGCTTTTTAACATATTTCATAAACGTTGTCAAGAAGGGGTGGGAAACCTCGGTTTCGCCGTTGATTTTAGCAGTGGTTTTGTTCGCGTTGAGCTTTTCCACTAAGTGGCTGGCGCTCTATGGCGCCTTAGGCATGCTTGCATTACTTGCGGCGCTTAGGCTTCGCGAAGTATTTAAGCTCAAAGCGGGGTTAGGAGCAAAGTACGTAGCTTTTTTTGACCACCCCTTCCTTTTGCTGCTGGGCTTAGCTGGGGTGGTAGCTGCAATTTATTTTGTAACTTACATTCCGGATATGCTAATTGGAAATTCGTTTTCAGACATTATCAAGTTGCAATTTGAAATGTTCAACTTTCATTCCACTTTAACGGCGACTCACTCTTACATGTCGTCATGGTGGAGTTGGCCCATCATGGTTAGCCCGTATGGGTATGTACCGCTGTGGCTTTCCATTTCCTATTTACCTAACAACGTGCACTCGACAATTTCAGTTTTCGGCAACCCCGCGGTCTGGTGGGTTGGATTCGCATGCATGTTTGTAGTGGCAGAAAGAGCCGTACGGGGCAGGGAAATAGTTTATTGGATAAGAAAGAGAGTAGCTAAAAAAGCAAAAAAACCTCAAATGGAAGAAGCAGACGTGGTAAAACCAGTCGGTCTTGCCGAGCAGTCACCAGAAAATGCTGAACGAAAATGGAGCTTAACCGCCATATTTATTGTAGCAATGTTCCTGTTCAGTTGGGTGCCATACGTCTTTATTTCTCGAGCCACGTTCATCTATCACTTCTACCTCAGTGTCCCCTTCCTCTGCTTTGCTGCCGCTTACGTGATAAATCAATACTGGAGGAGCAAAGGTGGAAAAATCGTTACTGCAGTCTTCTTTGCAAGTGTGGTTGCGCTGTTTGTAATTTTCTACCCCGTCATATCAGGTGCTCCAGCTGACGCTTCATGGATTGAAAAATTAAGACTGTTCCCAAGTTGGTATTTCTAATGAGCAAAAAGGTTACCTCTGAAAAAAGCTTAGATGTGTCCGTGGTTTTCCCGGCTTACAACGAAGTTGATCATCTGGAAGCTGCTGTACAAAAAACAGCTTATGCCCTAAAAAAATTCACAAACACCTTTGAACTCATAATAGCGGAAGACGGAAGCACCGACGGCACCGCAGAGCGCGCAGAAGAACTCGCCCACAGGTACGCTTACGATAAACACATCCATGGAGAAGAACGTCTGGGCAGAGGAACCGCGTTAAAGAATGCCTTCAAACAGAGCCATGGCGAAGTTTTAGTTTACATGGATTTAGACTTAGCGACGGACCTGAAGTATCTAAGACCGTTAATCAGCGCAGTCTCAAAGGAGGGATACGACCTAGCAACAGGTTCAAGGCTGATGCCTGAAAGCAAGGTGGAACGCACGCTTCGCCGCAGAGTTGTTAGCAAATTTTACAATTTCATGGTTCGCATAGTTCTCGGCTCAAAGCTGCGTGATCACCAATGCGGTTTCAAAGCTTTCAAACGTCAACCTACGTTACAATTGCTTGATGAAGTCAAAGACCGCCACTGGTTCTGGGACACAGAAATCCTTGTTCGCGCTGCACGAAAAGGCTACAAAATAAAAGAGATCGCGGTGGAGTGGAAAAGCGGTGGCAAAACCAAAGTTAATCTTCTCAAAGACAGCTTCAATATGGGAAAGCAGGTGCTGAAACTTTGGTGGCAGCTGCGAACTGAATAAAAAGCTGCCTGAAAAAGAAAAGGAGAAGGCGCTTACCGCTTAACGAAGTGAACAATTGCTCGGGATATTAGAGAGAAGCCTGTGACGATTATGAAGGCGCCCCAGAACTGGAACCAGCCTTCGTAGGTACCCGCTTGTAGAATATAGTTGATGAGAACTGCAATGCTAAACCAGAAAACTAAGTTGCCAACGGTTTCAGCTGTTTTGTCTGTGGGCGAGTTGAAGCTAAGCCGCAAAGCCAAAATTAGAACCTGCAGGATGCCTATGCCTAAGGCGAACTGCGTAACTGCAGTATAAAAAGCAATGTGAGAGGCGGGGTTGGCTGGTGCAGGTAAAACAAATGTTGAAGCAGCATCGCCCAAAGGATACGTAACAAGAGTGATATCCTTGAAGAATGCCACAATGTTTTCGGGCAAACCAGAATTGAAAACAAAGACTACACCGATTAAAATGAAAACCGCGCCGACCGCGGTAGCGCTTACTAAGCCTTCGCTGCGACCTTTAGGTGTTTGCGTATTAGAGTTAGTTCCCAACAATTTTCCCCCTCTTCTGCCACGGTTCTTTATCAGCGAAGAGAGCATATAACTCTTTGTTTTGAACACGGCGCCATGTGCATGTTTTAAATAGTTAGTCCTTCAATAGTGAAGAGGAGACACTGGTGAAGGGATATGACGTATTGTCCAAAATGCGGTAACAAAGTTGACGAAACCATGGCGTTTTGCCCCCGCTGCGGCGCGCCTTTAGGCACTGCGGGTCCTGTTTCTGCTCCGCCGCCAACGTATCAGCGCAGCGAGAAAAGTGAGAAGCAAGAAAAGCAGGAGAAAGGAGAAAAACAGGAGAAAAACGAGCCGGAAAAAGGTGAAAAACACGAAAAAGGCGAGTTTAGTTTTATCGGCTGGCTAATTGGCGGGTTAATTCTGATATTCATAGGGTCGCTTTACTTCCTTAATCTGCATTTCCGCTTGGTCAACACGACAACGGCGTGGGCGCTATTTCTGCTGGTGATCGGTGTTGTAATTATTGTTGTGGGAGCCTATTTAGGAACAAGGGCGAGAAGGCAAAACCCAGCGCCCTCTTAGACTTTAGAGGAGCCAACCTAAAAACAGCCTGTACAGCCTGTGCTCTATCAGGGTCAGAGTTTTTCTTCTGCCGAAAATGCGGAAGTAGTTTTTTCCCGCAGCTTCCACCATATCGCCTATGTCGTAGCGGGGGAGCATACATGAAGAGATTATTAGGCGCCCCCATTCTCCACGTTTGAGTTCATGCAGCATTTTTACGCCTTTACCTGTAACCACTTCAAAAACATAGGCATCATAG
>JBNVCD010000148.1:0-4158 GCA_050410875.1 Bathyarchaeia archaeon
TTCAATGTAAATGGTTTTCATGCCTACTTCTTTTGGACCTTTTATGTCCGCATCAACCGTGTCCCCCACAAAAACAGTCTCAGACGCGTTGACTTCTAGCTTACTGAGTGCCTCCGTGAATATGGCGGGGTTGGGTTTGCGTTTGTTTACTGCCCCCGAAATAACAACCGTGTCAAAAAATTTGTAAAGGTCATGCTGCTGCAGCAGTCTTACCACGCATTCAGGGATAGCGAAGTTTGAAACAACGCCCAGCCTGTATTTTCCATGCAATTTACGCAATACTTTTGGTGCATCTTCGTCCATCCGAACGTACTTCATAAACTCGGAGGAAAAAGCGTCTGTCGCGCCCGCAGCCAAGTTAATGTTGTTTTCGTTTGCATAACCAAGAATTTGAAGAGCATTTAACACCCTAAGGTTGAAATGTGGCTCTTCCATGGTTTCGTCTGCTTTCTCGTAGAGTGCGTCTCTAGCTTTAATGTAGGCATCTCGGAAGGCTGAAAAAGAGACGTTGATGCCGTTTTGTACAATGTAGTTGTGCATCTGCTTGAGGGCAGGGCTATAAAATGCGTGCTCTTTCTCAATAAGCATGAGTGTGTCGAACATGTCGAAGAGTACAGATTTGATTGGCATATTGGCTTTTCTCATAGTAAACATGAGTTAAAAACTTAAAACTATTTTGTGGCCAAAGGCAGTTTTCATCCAACCTTGAAGTTGCAGACCGGCTGGAAATATTACGGTTTTGGAAATACCTGTTTATATCGTCTCTCTTGTCATAAGATAGAGTAGAGGAAAAGGGGGATGCAAAATGGAAAACAACTTTGAGGAAGACGAAATACGTTGGCAAGTTATGAAAGCGATGTTGGATGAGTTTCCTTCACTCAGAACCAAAGTTGAACTGTACCTTCAGAAATACAACTGATGATTTTCGTCGATGCATCATTACTGCAGTTGCTGAGAGAAAAAACTTTTTTGTTAGGTGTTGGCAAGAGACAGTGGAGGCTAAAATAAGATGCTGGTTGGTTTAATTTCGGACACCCATGATAATCTTGCAATGGTGGAAAAAGCTATTGCATGTTTCAACAACGAGAAAGTAGAGTTGGTTTTACATGCAGGCGACTATGTGTCGCCCTTTGTAATTCCTAAATTTAAAGCTTTGAATTGTCGACTAGTTGGAGTTTTTGGCAACAATGATGGTGATCATGAATTTTTGCGGAGACGATTTGTTGAAACAGGAAACTGCGAGATCCGTGGTCGATTCGCGGAGATAACTGTGGATAAATTTAAAATTGCTTTACTGCACGGAGACGAAACTGACTTGTTGAATGCCTTAACTAGCTGCAATTGTTTTGATGCCATCGTCTATGGGCATGTACATACGTTAGCTGTTAGACGAAACTCTGAAAAATTAATAATCAATCCGGGTGAAGCCTGCGGCTACTTGACTGGTAGACCCACCGTAGGCTTGCTGGATACGGAGAAGCGGGAAGCCAAAATCATAGACCTCTAAAGTAGTTTCCAGTTAGGCTATTCTTTGACCTTCAGGTGTAATGGCTGCAGGTAATTAATTAAAACTAAATTGCACAGTTAAATCTGCTTTATAGTGTTGGGTTTTCTTATATGGCTGTTTTGCCTTCGGGGCTTTTATGGAAAATTTTGTCAAAAAGTTTGTGAAACACTGGTTGCCTGTTCTGTGGTTCAATAATTGGTGTGAGGTGCCTTTTCTGATTATAAGAAATTTTAAGATTTTTCTGATTTTTAGGAAAAAGTATAAAAAGGTTCTTGGCGCGTTATCTATAATGGAGGCAAAAATTGTTGGAAGGTAAAAAAGAATGCTGTAAAATCGATGCTGTAGTTACTTTGGATTCAAAAGGGCAAATTGTTCTTCCAAAAGATTTGCGTGAGAAAGCACACTTGAAAGCCGACGATAAACTTGCACTCGTAGGTGTAACCCGTAACGATGCTGTGTGTTGCATAATTATGATGAAAGTTGATTTTCTAGACGAAACTATAAAATGTACCCTTGGACCCCTGTTGAAAGATGCCTTTTGAAAGCAGGAAGTGAAAATTTATGAATGACGATAAAGTGCGGAAAATTGTGCGGAAAGGTTATGGAAAGATTGCTAAAACTGCAAAGTCAGGCTGCGGCTGCGGTTGTGGCTGTAGTTCTTTGCCTGATGTCAGTGAGCGAATAGGTTACAGCAAAGATGACCTTACTTCTGTACCTGCAGAGGCAAATATGAATTTAGGGTGTGGTAACCCTGTAGCGTTAGCGTCTCTGCGGGAAGGTGAAACAGTTATAGATTTAGGTTCAGGCGGCGGTTTAGACTGTTTTCTTGCAGCCAAAAAAGTCGGCAAAACAGGCAAAGTCATCGGCATAGACATGACACCCGAGATGATAGATCTGGCGAGAGATAACTGTAGACGCGGCAAATACACTAACGTTGAGTTCCGTTTAGGCGAAATCGAAAATCTGCCTGTAGCGGACAACACAGCAGATGTCATAATTAGTAATTGCGTTATTAATTTGTCTCCAAATAAACAGCGTGTTTTCGAAGAAGCCTTCCGTGTCCTGAAGCCAAATGGGCGAATGCTAATTTCAGATATAGTTTTGCTCAAGGAAATGCCGCCTGAAATTGCTGCGAACGTTGCTGCTTATATAGGTTGCATTGCTGGAGCCGAAAAGAAGTCTAAATATCTTGACCTCATAAAAAACGCTGGCTTTGAAAATGTCCACGTGATCGAGGAAACCCCTATGCCGTACGAGGCTTTGGTTACAGACGACACAGCAAAACAGGTAATGAACGACCTCAAAATCACTAAAAAACAAGCTGCCGAACTTTTGGGCAGCGTAGTGAGCCTTAAAGTGTCAGCAACAAAACCACTGCAAAATTAACCTCACTTTCTCAATGAGCCCAAACATTCAAGCAACTAAGTTTTTAAACTAATACTTTTTCTTACTAAGAAAAGGAAGAGCATCTGTGCAAAGAAACACACGCCTATTCATAGTCGCGCTCTTTGGCTCCATCATGTTTGTGACTAGGTTGTTTGTTCCAGCACCCATAGACCGACTGCTTATAGCCATAGATGCAATTTTGCTTGCTTTAAGCGCATTATTCGTAAAAAACCTCGGTGCAATTTACGTGGGGGCAGTAGGCGGCACCCTCACTAGCCTTTGGAGGCCTTCGCTTATTCCTTTTTCCATAATTTACGCGCTCTTGTATGGCGCCTTAGTTGACATTTTTATACGTTTCTTCAAAGTCAACGCTACCACAGGCGGGGTAGACCAAAACAAACTTATGATGGCAATGGCTTGCAGCACTCTGGTAATAGGTTTCATAAGCTACTATGCTACAACGATATTTCCCCAACTTATTCAAGCCACCATAGGTATCGACATTATTGTGGCCTTCATGGGGCCAGTTACAGGTGCTGTTGCAGGCTACGCGGCAGCATATCTCTGGAACAGATACCTCAAAAACATCCCTTTCTGAAAATCCAAAAAGTTCCTCTCGTGAAACATATCGTTTATTGAAATAAGAACTTTTAAGCGCAAAAGCATAAACCCTAACTTAGGAGAAAGGAGAATCCTCATTTTCAAAACTGAAAGGGTATCCTTCCTCTAAAATATGTTATTAGACGCTGAGGCTTTTTATGATTTAGAAAAATATTTTAATGCTGAAGCCCCATTTTACTTTGAGGAGTTGTGTTATGCCTACAGCATTCGTGTTAATAAATACTGAAATTGGTTCAGAAACAGACGTTCTTAAGGAACTAAAGAAAGTTGAGGGTGTAGAAGAACCATATGCAGTCTACGGTGTATATGACATTGTTGCCCGTGTCACTGCAGACACCATGGATAGACTTAAAGAGATTGTAACTTGGCGAATTCGCCGACTTGACAAAGTACGCTCCACTCTTACAATGATCGTTGTAGAAGAAAAGAAGTAACTCGTCAACTTTTTTTATTTTCTCAACTTTCGTTTGGTACCGCTGGTTTTATTGCAGGTTTTTGGGTGCGCTATTTTGGACTACGTTTGTGCCGTATGAACGATCAACAAAATAAGCGGGATGCCCCTTTTAGAAAAAGGGAGCATCAGTAAAGGCGGGTACTAAATGGTGGGGGTGACTCGTAAAGTGAAAATTGGGCTGAGTGAAACA
>JBNVCD010000149.1:0-4155 GCA_050410875.1 Bathyarchaeia archaeon
TACATTCACCGCTACCCACTGGCAAAGCCGAACCATATACAACTTTACTGAAAACTATGACTTCTTCAAATATTTCCCAGAATCCGACTTCTCTTCCAACCCCCAAGATTGCCCTGCCAGCTGTGAAAGCTGTAACAGCCACGTCTCAAGCACCGTCATAGGCGTAATCGACGTCACCAAAAAATGTGACCTGAAATGCGCCGTATGCTTTTCAACATTTTCAGATCACATAGTAGACTATGAACCCACCAAAGAAGAACTCATAGAGATGCTGACCTTCCTAAGCCAACGCAGCCCCAAGCCACCTGCCATCCTATTTTCAGGCGGCGAACCCCTAGAACGCGAAGATATGCCTGAGATCATCGCGGCGGCGCACAAACTAAAATTCATGACGATACTTGCAACAAACGGCATTCACATAGCTCAAGACCCTGCTTTAGCCGCTAAACTCAAACAAAGCGGTTTAAACATAGTCTACCTCCAATTTGACAGCTTCAACGACAGCTTCTACGAGAAAATCCGTGGTAAAAAACTCCTCAAATACAAATATCAAGCCATAGATATCTGCCGCAAACTTGACATGGAAATAATTCTCGTCACAACGCTCATGCGGGGCTTCAATGACCAAGAGGTCGGAAAAATCATAAAATTCGCCGCCCAAAACGCCGACATAATCCGAGGATTAATTTTCCAGCCCGTTGCCTTCACCGGCCGCGCAACTGACAACCCATTCAAAGAGGCGTGGCGCGATTGGAGATTCGCAGAAGAAGTGGAAAACCAGTTAAACGGGGAAATAAAAGCAACCGACTTCTTCCCCCTGTCCGTAATGACTTCCCCTATAAAGATAATGCGGAAATTTATGAAAAAACCTTGGCCTCTCTTCTCATGTAGCCCTCACTGCGGCATCGTCAACTGGATGTATGTATCCAAAAGCGGCAAAATAATTCCAATCAACCACTTTGTTAAATTCGACAAATTCTTCAGAGGAATCCTCAAAACAGCCCAAAACGTCGATGAACAAAGCAAATTTTCCCTGCTTGCCACACTTTTCATTTCATCAACACTTGCAATGAACATGCTGCTGGTAACCAAAGAAGTCGGCATCTTCACACTTATGAAAGCAATTCTGAAAATGTTTGTCTCTCCAGCTTACCAATCCCTCGGTCCAATACGAAGACGAATCTTCCTGCTGGGTTGCATGGCGTTCATGGATCCCTACACTTTTGATGTGAACCGTGTCCGCCGCTGTGTCATCCACTACGTAACGCCAAACAAGAAAATTATACCCTTCTGCGCTTACAACAACGTTCACCGCATAAGCACAGAAGAAAACTATGTGCAGAAAAACCAAAAATTCTAAGTTGCTTTAGCCGTTCACAACTTGCACGTTTAAAACGCAAAATTCGCCGCTGAACTCCCAAGCTCCAACCTCATTGAGAAACCAAAGCTCAAAAACCACGTAAAAATCCCCAACTTGATCCAAAGAAACGGTAACAAAATTTTCCCATTTAGCTCCCACCTGCACTGTCTCTCTAAAAGTTTGAACTGCAGTTGTGTTAAGCGGAAACGTTGGGTTAACATCACTGGTTACTTTAATTTGAACTTCACACAAACGAGATGTGTTCATGTGGTTCTCCACAGTAACATAGACACTAAACGTGTTGTTTTCTCCTACAACTAGCAAGTCAGGGTATCCTTCAGCGCCGTGTTGATTGTTCAGCAAATACATGGTGAAGTATTGCTTTGGAGGTGTTCCAATTGCGATGTAGTAATACCCCAAAAGGGCTGCAGAGAGCAGAAGTGCAACTGCCACAGCAATTACATAGCTGTCTTTGTCGTCTATTAAAGTGAGTGCTTGAGATATCCTTTTAGTTATTTTTCCTATGCTCTCACTCTCAATCCCTTAAGCATAGTCGCAAAAATTTCAATCCCTGACTTAAACGGTCTGAGCTTTGGCTTACCATATTTTCTGACTTTGTAAGACGATGGGACTTCGACCATGCGGAAGCCTTTCTTAGCGAATTTAATGAGCATCTCAGTAGCAAACGCCATGTCTGTTTCAATAAATTCTGATTTTTCTAATGCTGCCCGAGATATAGCTCTGAACCCCGACTGTGTATCACTAAAGTTCTGTTTGTAGAGCATGTTAAAGCAGAACGTTATTATCTTGTTGCCTATGAAATTCATCAAACCCATAGCCTTGTTTGGATCATACATCCTTGTTGCTAAACACATCTCTGCGTCTGTTTCCATCATACGCTCAAGCAACCGGTTTACATGCCTCAACTCGTAGGTGCCGTCGCCGTCAACCATGACTACAACGTCGCCTTTGGCGTGTTTCATGCCCACTCTGAGGGCGAGACCATAACCCCGCCTAGGTTCAACTATAAGTTTACAATTCGAATCCTTTGCGATTTCTAGAGTGCCGTCGGTGGAGTTGCCGTCAACAACAATAATTTCTTTTGGGTACTTCAACTCTTTTTCAATAGTCTCCAACGTTTCACGGATGTTTCCAGCTTCGTTGAGTGTTGGAATTACAACCGACACCATGTTTACTTTCGTCGTCAACCGTTGCAGCTTCCGTTTTTGTTGAAGGGAAATATAGTTTATGTAACCTTAAATAAATTCTTCGTATATTTTAACCATTTTGTCCACGTTCGCATCCCACCCGTAGCTCTTTTTAACCTCATCTCTCAGTTTCTCTTTACTGCCTAAGGTTGCGGGCGTGGAAAATTCTGATATGGCATCGGCTAAAGTTTTGGGCGCGTTAGGTGGCACAAGTTTCCCGTAACCCTTTATGAGGATTTCCCTTATGCCGCCTACGTCTGTAGTCACCAAAGGCAACCCGCAAGCCATCGCTTCCAAGGCTACCAGCGGCAACCCCTCGCCAGATTTGGATGGCAGCACAAAAAAATCTGCAGCGTTATAGTAATCTGGCAAATCTTCATCCGGTACAAATCCTGCAAGTATGAATCTTTGGCTAATCCCTAATTGTTCAATTTTCGCTTTTATGTCAACAAAATCTGGCCCTCTTCCAATTACCAAAAAAACTAAGTCAGTGTTCATTTTAAGTGCCATTTTTGCAGCTTCTATCAAAGTGTCAATTCCATTTTTGTAAACCAAACGCCGCACCGTAACAGCTACAACGGCGTTGAGTGGTATGCTGTGTTTTTTTCTGATTTTCTCCTTTGCAGCAGGGAAAAGCCTGAAACGGTCTAAATCAACTCCGTTGTAAACAACTTCTACCTTATCAACTGCTGCTCCCAAACTCAAAACATAGTTTTTAGTTGCGTTGCTCACAGCAATAATTTTATCTGCACTTTTCAGAACTTGTTTCCCCACAAAAACATCGTTTAACCACTCAACAGTATTCCACATTCCGTTGTAATCTATAAACGTATTATGTTGCGTCAGCACAAACGGCTTACGGTAGCGTTTAGCCAGCTTTGCCGCTGCAAGAGACGACAAATAAGGGTGCCCATGAGCATGTACAAGGTCGTTGAATTTGACTGCCTGTAAAAAAGTTCTGCAACTGGAAACGTTCGGAATGGGATAGGGGATTCCAAGCCTAAATCCAAGGTTCAACGCTTCGTAACATTGAACTGGTATGTGATCATACATGTAACTTTTAGCGGTGTAATTGCGGTGAGTTAACACCATGAGCTCAAACTGCCGTTTGAGAAGCCTTTTACTTTGTTCGTACACAACACGTTCTATGCCGCCGACATGCGGCAGGAATGTGTGTGTGACGATGCAGAGCTTTGTTTGAGTCATGTGGCTCAGCTTTGCTTAATCTCCTCGGCAAAGAAACTATTATAATTTTAGGATAAAACAAACCATCCCCTTAAGCTGAAGGCAGTTTTTCCTGTAGCTGTTGGGGGTAGTCTACTCCTGTCAACATAGCTCAATTAAAAACGCAGGAGTTTATAGAGAAAATGCTTTCAACAATTAGTTGGCAAATCTGCCTTGATGAACCTTTTACGGGAAACTTAATATGTTCTGTGCTGGATGAACTAGCCGCTAACAGCAAACTAGCGCCTGAGTGGAAAAAGATGAATATAATTATTGGAGGCGGAAAATACGGCTGCAATGCCGTGGAACTTCTAAGAAAAAACCACAAAGACTTCGTGGTCGTCGACACGGATCCAAGCTGTC
>JBNVCD010000014.1:0-16039 GCA_050410875.1 Bathyarchaeia archaeon
CTACTGCAAACCGCAAAAAAACACTCAGAGAAAAGCGCGGTTACTCATTGCAGTGACGAGTTTATTTGGATACCAGATCGAGAGGCGCATAAACTTCGGATTGAGCAAGCCTTCAGCTACGCGCAAAAGAGCATAGATACGCTGATGATATTGAGAGGTAACAAACTGCCGTCTCTCCAGTGTCTTCCGCCTTTGTTGAGGAAGGCTATTCTCAGAGGGGTACGTGTTAGACAAATCTCAAACATGCCCCAAGGGTATGACGCTCCACCTAAGAATAGCCGGTGGAGAGACAAGGGTTCTTACGAAGTTAAATATCTTAGCAACGAGCCACCTATCATGTTTTGTATTGTGGACAGTAAAGAAGTGTTTTTCTCTGTTGGAGTAGATCCAAACCCGTATAATAAAAGTGCGCTGTGGACTAATAATCCGGGTATGGTGGCACTCGCTAAAGATTATTTTGAACGGGCATGGCGTAAAGTAGAAAAATCCAAAAAGAAAAACGTAAACGTGCCAATTGCCACGTGAAGCTAGGTTGTTCTTTGGCGGGTTTGCTGGAACTCGGCGGCTGGAAGGATTCTTGGAGAGAGAACAGAAAACCCTGTGCTACCACTTTTTAAGTGGAACCCCCGAGTTCACTCAGCCCCAACCATTTTAGCCCATGCAGATATTTTTCATAAAAAAGAAAAAAGGGAAAGTTGCTTTTTACTTGCGTTTCCTCAGGAAAACAGCGGCAACTGCAATCACAATTATGACGACTGCGGCTGCGGCGGCGATAATGTAGACGTCCATTGACGGCGCTGGAGCTTCAGGTTCAGGCAGGACAGTAGGCGAAACAGGGGGAGTTGGAGCTACTGTCGGCGCGACTGTTGGAGCTATGGAAGGTGCGGCTGTGGGGGCGACTGTGGGTGAGGCGGCGGGTGCTTCTGAGACAACGAAGGCTGTTTCAGCTGTTGAGCCCCAGTAGGATTCTGAGCCGCAGAAGCTTGCTGTGATTGTGTAGAGTCCTGGCACTGGCGGAGTCCATGTGATGGCGTAGTTGCCTTGGCCGTTGCTTGTGACTGTGCCGATGTCTTGGAAGTTGCCGTTGGGGTCAATGGCTGTTACGTGTACGGGTACGCCTTTGATGTTGGTTGGTTTTATTTGTTGCATGTAGACGTACTCCATCCACTCGGACATGTTTTCGTCAGCTATTGCTGGGACGCCTTGTGGGAAGCGTGCTACGCGGTCAGGGTGTTTGGTTCCGGGTGATTCGTCTGTGACTCTGCCTTCTATGAGTATGGTGTTGCCGTGGGTTGAAACTTTTGGTGAAACTTCGATTGTGGTTGCTGTTGGTCCTTTACCGAAGGTGTATATCTGGTTGTCGAAGCTGTTCCACTGTACCATGTAGCCGTCGGCGTGAGCTGCGGGGCAGCGTCCACTGTAGCTTAGGATGCTCCAGACGAAGGAGCCGTCTGTGATGTTTATGGCGAGTCTGTAGGCGGGGTGAACTGGCGGGTTGTACATGCTGCCTTCAGAGAGGAACAGTTTGCCATCGCAGACTGTTTGTGTACCAAAGTGCCACAGCGGGTATATGCCGTAGGGTGCATCGTAGCCGGAGCTTCTGGGAGTGATTGTCCAGAGAATCTGGCCGGTTTGGAGGTCAAGGGCGTTGACGTAGCCGCCGAAGTCCCAGATGAGGACTTTTCCGTAGGCGATTTCAGCATCGCGTGAAATTGCGCTCCAAGCGTTTCCAGGCAGTTTAACTGGACCCCACATTTTTTGGCCGTTCGTTAGTGAGTAACCGTAAGCCTCGTTGGTGTCTTTGTTGTGAAGTATGTAAACGCCGTTACGCGCCGTAAGCAGGGCGATGTCTTGCAGGTAAGGCGTTGACTGGTTTAGTGGTCCCCAGAGTAACTGTCCAGTTTTTGCGTCAAAGCCGGCGGTGATCTGGTAGCCGTAGCCCATCTCCTGGAACATGCCGGGTGAAGCGTAGTAGCGGGTAAGTATCACTTCAGGTGTAACCGCGGCAAGGCTCATGTTTGAGTCTAATCTTACGTTTCCGATTGTGTTGGGGATTGGCACTTGCCATTGGATGCCGTTTGACCAGTTGTAGCTGCTGCTTGAAACTTTAACGGCTGTTGCGTTTGAGGGGGTAGTTGCTTTGTTGCCGCCAAGAAGCATCAAAGTCGAGTTCCACTTTCTGAGCCAGCCTCCGCTAGCGTAGTAGCCTATGAGTGTGCCAGGTTGGTCTTCGCTGAAATCCATGATGAAGGAAGCGCCTGTGATGCCTGTAACGTTTGCGAGGTATTTGCCTGTCCACGCGTCATATATTGAATAGAACGTTGCAGACTGGAAGAAACTTGTCTGGGGCGAACTCCACAGGTACGCGATTGAACCGAATTCCTGTTGCGTATGGAAGCGAAGTATTTGACCCATCTTGATTACTTCGTTGCCTGATTCGCCGGCTGTTCTTTCCCAGAGTATTTCGCCTGTACGCAAATCTATTGCTGTCCAACCGCCAATTCTTGAGGTGGCGCTGTAATAGTTAGTGTAGTAGAGTATACCGTTTAAGATCAGCGGCTCGAAGTGGTTTATAGCTATCGAAGTTGAAGTGAATTGACTACTGGAGTCAGCAGGAATTGGTAAGCCGGGTAGACCGCCAAAGTGGGTTGGCTTTGTCCAAACAATATGTGCCGTGTTTGGCGCTGTCGTGTATAGTTGCACGTTGCCCATTGCGTCGTATTGCCCGGTTGTGGCGAAGGAAGGCGCGGCAAGCCCAAACCAGCTTCCGCCGAGGGCAGCCCAAGCGTAATTAGTGGCGTATATTGGGCGAGACCAGTATTCAGTTGGAAGACCAGGACTGTTGTAGGGCGAAACTATCGGGTTCTGCTGCACCGTGAGGGTTATCACTTCGCTGCTTGAAGGTAACAATCTGCTGCCAGTCCAGTTGAAGCCGCCACCCATGAAAACGTTGCCGCCTCCCTGCAATACGCCGCCAGGGTAGGTCATCTGCAGGTAGTAGGTGCCCACTTGAGTAGGAGTAAAGCTAGCCCATGTTCCTCCTGTAGAGTCAGATCTTAGCGGTCCAATGGTTTGCTTTGTACCGTCGGGGCGGGTGATGGTTATCATTATGTTTTCGTATTGATCACCTGTGCCCGCCATGCCTGCGGTAGGCGTCGGTTTAGTCATGAAAGCGTTGATGTACACTGTTTGACCTACGCCTACGGGGTTAGGATTAGCCGTGATCTTTGGGTATGTTGGGATGTCTAATGCCTGCGCAGAAGGGAAGAGAGCAACGATCTGCAAAGACAAAGCAAGCAAAAGGATTAAGGCAACTGCAGAAAAGGTTCCTTTAACTTTTTGGTTTTTCATTTTTGTTCTCTCCTTGAAATTTGCCTTACAATAGAAGGTGCGATAAGGCTTTTTAAAAAATGGCATGAATAAGTTATTCAGAAAAACACTGTTATACAATAACTGTGTTAAACGAAACAGCCGTCACAATATTATGAGAAAAATCAAAAGCCAAAAGTGCGCGCCGGATTTTTCTCAGGAATTGACTTACAGCGGGAAGGGTTTTAGACAGGAAACCTGCAGATAAGCACAAAAAGAAAAGAGGGGGATGTTAGATTTTTTTGGTTTTCACTGCGGTTTCCAAGGCGACTACGCCCGGGAGTTTTTTACCCATGAGGAACTCGATGAGGGCGCCGCCTGCGGTGCTTATGTAGCCGATTTTCTTGGATAAGCCGTATTCCTCGATTGCCGCGATGGTGTTACCTCCGCCTGCGAGGCTGAAGGCTTTGCTGTTTGCTATGGCTTCTAGGATTTTTTTGGTGCCGTAGTTGAATTCTTTGTTTTCGTAGACGCCCATGGGTCCGCTGACCACGATGGATTTGGCTTCGCTGATGAGTTTTGTGAAAGCCTCGACGGTTTTGGCGCCTATGTCAAAGATGCTGTATTCAGTTGGCAGTTGAGTTACGGGGATTTCTTTGCGTTTGCCGTTTACGTCTAAGGCTACGTCCACGGGAAGCATGATCGCCTTGGGGTATTTTGCGAGCAGCTCTTTGATGCCGGGTATGAACTGGGTGAGTTCTTTTTTCGCCAAGAAATCCATAGTTTTCTTGCCTAAGTCAACGCCTTTAGCTGCAAGGAACAACTGTGAAGTTACGCCGCCGACAACTACGTAGTCTGCGATGCCGTTGCCAAGGACGTATTTGCTGATTTCCAAGGAGTCGTCGGCTTTGGCTCCGCCCATGACGTAAACGCAGGGTTTCTCAGGTTTTTCTAGAGCGCGTGAGAGCGATTTGAGTTCGCGCTCCATTATGCGGCCTGCGGCGGAGGGAAGCACAGCTGTGAATCCCACCATGGAAACGTGTCCTCGGTGGGCTGCGGCGAACGCGTCGTTGACAAACAAGTCGGCTAGAGGCGCTAGATTCTGGACAAGTTCAGTTTTTGCATGTTGCTCAGGGGTGCCGTTTTTGGTTTCACCGTCAAAGCTGCGGACGTTTTCGAGAACGAGGATCTCGCCGTTTTTGAGTTTTTTGATGGCGGCTTTGGCTTTGTCCCCGTAAACGTCGTCGACGTATTGCACTGGGCGCTTGAGGATTTTTGCGAGGATTTCTGCGTGGTCTTTCAGCGGCGTGTAGTCAGGGTCGCCTTTTCTGCCTTGATGCGCAAGGATAACTGTTTTGGCGCCTTTTTCTGCGAGTTCTTTGATTGTGGATTCGCCGTGGGCTTTGATGCGCACGTCGCTTGTTACTTTTTTGGTTTGGGGGTCAATTTCGCTGTTAAAGTCTACTCGGACCAAAACAACTTTGCCTTTAACGTCGAAGTCGTCTAAAGTGAGATATTTTGCCATAGGTTTATTCTCCCTTATTTAGCTAAAAAAAGAAAAGAGGGTTTTTAAAGGTTCAGATTTGAAGTTTACAGACCTGCTTTCTTGGCGATCAGCTCGATGAAGTCAACCATTCGGCATGAGAAGCCCCATTCGTTGTCGTACCACGCGAAGACTTTGACGAAGTTGCTTTTCTCACCCAGCACCATGGTTAACTTTGCATCGAACACGGCGCTAGCGCTGCTGTGCAAAACGTCGCTGCTGACAATTTCGTCCTCGGTGTATTCTAATATGCCTTTAAGTGGACCTTCAGCGGCTTTCTTCATGGCGGCGTTGATTTCGTCTTTGGTGACTTCTCGGCTGAGAACTGCTGTGAGGTCAACTATGGAGACGTCGGCTGTTGGAACGCGCAGTGAAGTACCGTTCATTTTGCCTGTGCAGCTTGGCAGAACTAAGCCGATGGCTTTGGCTGCGCCTGTGCTGGTTGGGATTATGTTAAGTCCGGCGGCGCGTGCGCGGCGCAGGTCTTTGTGAACGAGGTCTTGCACTTTTTGGTCGTTGGTGTAGCTGTGGGTTGTGGTCATGAAGGCTTTTTCGAGGCCAAAGGTGTCGGCTAAGACTTTGCTGACTGGGGCAAGGCAGTTAGTGGTGCAGCTGGCGTTGCTGACTATGTTGTGCTTTTCGTGGTCGTATGTGTCGTCGTTGACGCCCATGACGAAAGTGCCGTCTGGGTCAGTTGCCGGCGCGGATATGAGGACTTTTTTGGCGCCTGCTGCCAAGTGTTTGGCTGCACCTTCACGGTTGGTGAACAAGCCTGTTGATTCTACAGCCAAGTACACGCCAAGGTCTTTCCATGGCAGTGCCGCTGGGTCTTTTTGGGCTAAAACTTTAAGGGTTTTTCCGTTGACGACTAGGTCGTTGCCTTCCACTTTGACTGTGCCCTTGAAGCGGCCGTGAATTGAGTCGTATTTTAGCAGGTGCGCGTTGGTTTTTGCGTCTGCAAGGTCGTTGATGGCTACGAAGTCTATGTTTGCGTTGCGCTCTATGGCTGCGCGGTAGAGAAGTCGCCCGATTCTTCCAAATCCGTTAATTCCTACTTTTATCGCCATTATTTTTTCACCTTGTAATCCGTGGTTATCAGCGGTTTTTGCTTAATTAATTTTCCGAAAAAGCAAAGCCATTTTATATTAGAATAAAAGCTGAAACAGCCTGTTAAAAATAGGCAAGCCACAATCCTGAGTACGCAACCTCACGTTTATGTTCAGAAAACAGCCTTAGCTGTGTAAACTGAACCAGCTGTTTAATTTTCTGGGTGAAGTGGATGTACGTTTAACTGTTGATTTATTTTCAACTTGACAGAACACTCAAATGGCTCAGCTGGGTCATAACAAATTAGAAATAAACGTGTCTCCTTATGGTTGTGCAGAGAGGCATAATGCTTTGACGGATATTGTGTTTGTGTTTGAAGTGCACCAGCCGCATCGGCTACGCAAAAACCTGTTTTGGGAGAACAGAATTTTTAGGCGCATCCGTAAAGAAGAGTTGTTCAACTACTATTTTGACCGAGAAACAGACCGAGAAATTTTCTTGCGCGCCGCCAAAAAATGCTACTTCCCAGCTAACCAGATTCTTCTGGATCAAATTGATAAACACAGAAAAGAGAAACGCCAAGTCAAGGTCTCCTTTAGCCTCTCAGGAGTCTTTCTAGAGCAGTGTGAAGCGTACAGTCCGGATCTGCTGGAAACCTTCAAGCAACTTGCTGAGACAGGCTGCGTTGAATTTCTAGACCAAACTTACTACCACTCCATCGCAAGTTTATATCCTGAAAAAGAAGAATTCGTTGCGCAAGTGAAGATGCACCGTGACGCCGTAAAAGCAATCTTGGGTTACGAACCGAAAGTTTTTGAAAACACCGAGTTGCTCTACAATAACGCCATAGCCCAAATCATCGAAAGCTTGGGTTACAAGGGCATCTACACGGAAGGCGTTGAAAAAATCCTTGGTGAAAAATCGCCCAACTACCTCTACACACCTAACGGTAGCAAAACCATCAGGCTTCTACTGCGCAACTACAAGTTAACTGACGACGTGGGTTTCCGCTTCAGCGCCAGATGGTGGAGTGAGTGGCCTCTCACCGCCAACAAGTATGCTCAATGGTTGGCAAACACTCAAGGGGACTGCATTAACATCTTCCCAGACTACGAAACCTTCGGCGAACACCACTGGCCCGAAACAGGCATCCACAGTTTCCTCAGGCACTTGCCAGATGAAGTTCTCAAATGGCCTCACCTTAACATGGCAACGCCCTCCGAAGTCATAGACAAATACCCGCCAAGAGGGGAAGTAGATGTTCCTGAAACAGGCAAAACAATATCGTGGGCAGACATAGAACGCGACAGCAGCGGCTGGCTAGGCAACTCCCTTCAATGGGCATACTACACAAACCTACTCAGGCTTGAGCCACTGATCCACGAAGCTGAAGACCCAGAGCTCCTTAGGTTGTGGCGTTACTTCCAAACCAGCGACCACCTCTACTACATGTTCAGCGCGGGCGGTGGACCAGGAGAAGTCCACTCCTATTTTAGCCCTTACGAGACCCCGGCGCACGCGTTTGTCGCTGCAGAAACAGCGCTACTAGATTTTGAGATGCGACTGCGTTTGTCGGTACTAGTGGCAAATGAGCCGTTTCTTTTCTGTACGGGGGCAGGCAAAGACAAATTTACAGGCGTCATGACGTGGAGTCTCAAAGGGTTCCTCAAAGCCGTCGAAACAGTTGACGCCCAAGCTTTGGAGTACCATAACTGCCGAGGAGACTTCGCAAATTGGGCAGAGCACAGCTTGCAAGACGAAGAACTTCACGCGCAGCTGCAAGCGCTTGCAACCACTAAAACTAAAGGAGAGGCGCTTAGAAGAAAACTCGTCGGTATAGTGAAAAAAAGATTCCGGAAAGTCAGCTATCAAGTTCAAGCAGATACTAAACTTATCTGACACTTAATGGCGGATGCGTTTATAAGCAAAAAGTCCTGACTATTCACTAGAGAGAAGGGCAAAACATGAGAGAAGAATTACCATTTCCCGATAAAGTGCTGCAAACCCTTCACAACTTGTGCTCCACGGCAGCGGATTTGGCGCGTAGAGGCGAAGAGGTGGCGCGGATTTTAGAAAAAGACGCTGCAGAAATTGAAGGCATACTTGACAGGTACAAATCTGAAGGCTGCGTTGAAAGCTTCTCGGATAATGAAGGGAAAAAACGCTACTACCTTACAGGCAAGGGCATAATTAAAGTCTGCTCGATTTTCACTTAGGGACAGCGATGCGGGTTATAATTTTTTGTTGGGAGTACCCGCCGAGGGTTGTTGGGAAACTTGCTGAGTACGTTAGTAACCTGTCCGCTCAACTCGTAAAAAGCAAAGTGGAAACGTATGTGGTTACCTATCATGACACCTTGACCGGCGCAGTTGAGGAAGGCAACGGTGTTAAAGTTATTCGAGTGGCAAATCCTGTGCAGACTCATATTAGCCTTTTAACGTGGGTTTTAACGCTCAACCAAGAGGTGGAAAGAGTAGCGTCAAACGTGTTTTATCAGACAAAGCATGTTGACCTTATAGACGTTCATGACTGGCATTTTGTCCCCGCTGCAGTTACTCTCAAAAACGCGTTGGGGATACCGTTTATTTACTCGGTGGAGAGTCTGGAAGATCACCGTTCTCCTGGCGCTAACCAACCCTTCAACATGGCTATCCGCGGCATAGAGTGGCTTGGCCTCTATGAGGCGCAGGAGGTTAATGCCAAAACCGATTGGATGCAGTCGGAGATAAATCGTATTTATCAGGTGCCTAAAGAAAAAATTAGAGTTATCACACCAAGCGTTAACAGCTGGGTAAAAAACACTATGGCAGCCTACAGCAGCGCAGTGAGGGCAGGAGTCAACGGTAAATGAAGGACGCCCTTAACGTCATGATGCTAAGTTGGGAGTTTCCACCCAGAGTCATCGGGGGCATTTCGCCTCACATGTACTTTTTGTCTAAAAGCTTGGCTAAAAACGGCGTTAAAGTTCATGTTGTAACCTGCGACTTTCCGGGCGCTCCTGCCCACGAAGTCATCGACGGCGTCGAAGTACACCGCATAGACTCCTACAAGAACCCTTCACCGGACTTTGCCACGTGGGTTTACCTGATGAACCTAAATATGCAAAAGGAGGCAGCCGCCATAGTTGCTAGACTCCCCGAAAAAATCGACGTGTTCCACGCTCATGACTGGCTAGTGGCGACTGCCAGCATAGGGTTAAAGCATGTTTTCCGCAAGCCCCTCTTGGCTACTATGCATTCAACCGAAGTTGGGCGCCGAGACGGATTGCACACTAACACTGAAAGGATGATTCATGAAACTGAAGGCTGGCTCACCTACGAAGCATGGCGGGTCATATGTTGCAGTGACTACATGGTTCAGCATGTGAAGTGGGCGTTTGGTTTGCCCATGGATAAGCTTGTCATGGTTCCTAACGGCGTCAACCCCCATGTTTATGACGTTTTAGAAAACCAGGATTTGTCAGCTTTCAGGAGCAAATATGCTTTGCCTGAAGAGAAAATTGTGCTCTACGTTGGCCGGTTGGTTTACGAAAAAGGCATTCATGTGCTCATAAACGCTGTTCCTAAGGTGCTGGAAAAAGTAAACGCCAAGTTTGTCATAGTAGGCACAGGCTACATGAAAGAGCAACTGTCCAACATAGTCAAGAGCATGGGGCTGGAGCACAAAGTGCTCTTCACAGGTTTTGAAGAAGAAGCCAACGTGCTTAAACTGCAAAAAATTGCAGACGTCTCCGTGGTTCCTTCGCTTTTTGAACCCTTCGGCATAGTCGCGCTGGAAGCTATGGCGGCTAAAAGCCCTGTAGTTGTCTCAGACACTGGAGGATTATCTGAAATCGTAGACCACGAATACACAGGCATGAAAGCTTACTCTAACAACACGGAGTCGCTGGCTTGGGCTATAACTAAAGTGTTGCTGGACGAGAACCTACGCAGGCGCATACGGGAAAACGCCTACAAGAAGATCTTGGAAAAATACGACTGGGACAAAATTGCTCAGCAAACACGGCAAACCTATGAAGGCGTAATCGGCGAATACTCCAAAAGTTTCTGGGCGTAAACTAAGCTTCCCTTACTGCCAGGTTTTTCTTTGAGTGAGAAAACTTTTTCTTTCTCACAGGTTTGACGGCGGTTGCTATGCTCCTGTTTTTCGCTGAGGGAATACTGCTTTACAGAAAGACACATCCAAAGAACACGGCGTGAAAAAATAAAAGAGGCAGTTTGATTTTAGGAACTTCGTTTAGACGTTGATTTGCTTGTGATGCTTCAATTTAAAATTAGTTTTGCGTATAATTACCCATATTAGTGAGAAGCACCAAAGAAGTGTGGATGACACATACCCACAGCCCCAAGCAAGAGCACGCTTCAAGTATTCACGAATTTAGGAACGTGGCTAAAAGTAGACTTGCCTTTGCCATGGCTATAACTGGGTCTGTGATGGTTTTAGAGGTTATCGGCAGCGTTTTAACGGGCAGTTTAGCCTTGGGCAGCGACGCGGGACACATGTCTACACACTTGTTCGCTTTGGCAATAAGCTTCACCGCTACTACGATAGCATGTAGAGAACCTTGCCACCATCGAACATTCGGTTTTTACCGCGTCGAAATTCTAGCAGCTCTTTTTAACAGCATCTTCCTGTTCGCTGTAACCGCGTATATTCTCTATCAGGGAATAGAAAGGCTGCTGAATCCTCAGCCCGTCATGGGTTTTGAAATGTTGATTGTGGCTTTAGTTGGGCTTGTGGCTAACGGTTTGAGCATACTTAGCCTAAAAGGCAGCACAAAAGCGAATCTCAACGTTAAAGGCGCTTTTTTGCATATGTTTGCAGATTTAGCTTCTTCAGTTGTCATCATAGTTGGGGCAGTCGCGGTTTCTTTGACAGGATGGTACGTCATTGACCCCCTTCTGGGCATTGGTATCTCCATTTTAATTTTTAGTTGGGCACTGGGTCTATTCAAAGAAGCAGTAAACGTGTTGCTGGAGACAGCGCCAAAAGGCATGGATGTTGACCAGATAAGTGCGGAGTTAAAGGGCAACCTTCCCGAGATCACAGAAATTACAGATATGCACGTTTGGGAGATCACTTCTAACATGTACTCGCTCACAGCACACATTCAAATCAAAGCAGCAAACTACCCAGAATCAAAGAAAATCATAGACAAAATAAACAGGATTTTAGATGAAAAATACGGTATAGAACACACCACAATACAGATTGAAGCTACCAGCTAAAAAGCCGTACGACTAAGCCTTACTGTCCAAGGGCGTCATTTTCCAATAACTTTTACGCCGTCAACCAGCAGCCACGGCGCCACTAACTGCCCCATCTTCCGCTCGTTGTTAGCGACAGCCGTTACGTTTTGAAGCAGCCGAAAGATGTTTCCTGCCAACATGACACCGCGGCTGGCGTGCTCTAAACTGCCTTTTTTGATTCTCCAGACGGGTGTAGCCACCACGGAGAATTCACCGCTGACAGGGTTGCTGCTGTGCGCGCCTTGCAGGTAACACACTAGTAAACCGTCGTCGACTTCGTTTAAAAGTTCCTCAGGAGTTTTGTTTCCGGGCAGTATATGAAAGTTTGTAGCCTCCACGCTGGGTGTTGACAAGTAGCCTGCCCGCGAAGCGTTACCTGTGCTTTCTTTATCCTCTTTTCTCGCCGTGTAAGTATCATAGAGGAAGCCGCGTAGCACTCCGTGGTCAAGAACCAGCGTTTTTTGCCTAGGCACTCCTTCGCCGTCGAAAATGCCGGTGCGCAATCCACCTGCAAGGAGACCATCATCGTAGACTGTTAACGCTTCGGAGCCGACTTGCACGCCAAGTTTCTCTTTAAAGGGAGACTGATTCCGCTGGATGCTGTCAGCTTTAACCGCGTTAATCAAAGTGTAATAGAGGAGCTCTTGAAGTGCAAACTGTGTGAAGATAATCTTGTAGGTTTTAGTTTCAATACGTTTGGTCTTCAAAGCGGAGACTGCAAGGCGCGCTGCCTCCTTGCCAACCCACTCAGGGCTTATATTGTAGGTTCTTTCAGCGTTAAATTCGAAGCAGACAGGGGTAACAGCTGAGCCTTCTTTAGCTACGGTGGCTAAGCTGCATTCAACGATTGTTGCTTTATCAAAAGCGGCAACGCCGTTTGAGTTCGCGATGGCGTTGGAGACGTAGGAGGCGCCTGCGCCGCCCTCTATAGGGAAAACTTGCTTGTTGTATTCGAAGACTGCATCCAGCATCCGAGAAGCCACATCTACTAAGTCGTGGGATCTCAAATTCAAAATTTTGGAGTCAAAGGTTTTCTCTAAAGTTGCAGGGTAAGGTTTTCTTTGGGGGAGACCACGCCAGCTTCGGTCAGGTTTACTGGCGCGTGCTGCATTCAAAGCTTTGCAGACTGTGTCCTCCGCTGCGCCGTGGTTATCTATGATGTTGGTGTAAGCGAAGCCTATGGCGCTGTTAAGCTGCACTCTTACGCTTAAACCTCTGTCGTTGATTCTGTAAGTTTTGCTTATTTGTCCCCTTTCTATTCCCACGGTGGTGGCGGCTGAATCGTAAACAAAAACCTCTGCCTCTGAAGCGCCACGCTTCAACGCGGTTTTAACTGTTTTCTCCGCCACGTCTAACATGAATTCTTTTTCAAGCGCTGCCACCAACAAGCACCTCTTTGACTCTTATGTGAGGCCCGCCGTCGCCGATAAAAGCTGTTTGCCCTTTTCCGCATCGACCGGCATAGAGGGTGAAATCTTTTCCCACAGCATCCACCTTGAACAAAATTTCCAGCGTGTTACCGCTGATTGAGGCGTCCCTGACGGGGTCTCCGAGCTCTCCATTCACGATTTCAAACGCTTCCTGAACGCCCACTTGGAATGTGCCGTCTATGTTAGCTTGCCCACCGCGGAAACTTTTGAGGTAGTAACCTTCCCTTATGCCCTCTAACAGTTCTTCAAAAGAGTAGTCGCCGGGTGCAAGGTACGTGTTCCGCATACGAATTAAAGGTTCCACACGGAAGTCTTCTGCACGTGCGTTGCCGGTAGGCTCCGTGTTAAATTTGTGCGCGGTTTCCCTGTTATGCATTAAACGTTGAACGACGCCGTCTTTTATGAGGAGACTTTTTTGCGCTGGGACGCCTTCATCGTCGTATTTGAAGGAGCCAAAACCGCCCGTCAAGGTGCCGTCATCGTAGAAGGTAACAACGTCAGAGGCAATTTTTTCCCCAAGGGTGCCTGCTAGAACACCGCCGGCTAAAGCTAAATCTGCCTCGGCTAAATGTCCGAAAGCTTCGTGTACAAACACGCCTACCACGTTAGGTCCAAGCACTACAGGGAAGACGCCGCCTTTTATCGGGTTAGCTTGCAACTGTTTTACTGCGCGCTCCGCCAGTTTTTGACCTATTTTTTCAGGAGGCTCCTCATCGAAAAGTTCGTATCCTAAGGTGGAGCCTACCTCTTCGCGGCTGTAGGTGAAAACTCCTGCTTGCTTAGCAGTTGCAGACAGCCTTGACCAAACGTACAAGCGGTCTTGTTCAATGTAGGTGCCGTCGGTGTTGACGAAATAGCTGCGCCCAGTCAGATCCAGATAGTCTATTGTGCAGCTTTTTACGCGTCTATCAAAAGCCAGAACGGTTTTGTTTATGGTACACGCGGTTTTTATTTTGTCTTCGATGCTGATGTCTGCAGGGTTTTTCTTGGATTTTATTTGAACGTAATCCTCAACTGTTTGGGTAGAAGCAAGCTTAACTGGAGTTTTCAGATGAAACGACGCGGCTTTAGCCATGGCACATGCTTCGGAAAGAGCAGTTGACAACGCTTCAAAGCTAAACGAGCCTACAGAGGCAAAACCCCACGCGCCATTGACAAGTACACGCAGCGCAACCCCCTTCTCGACTCCCTGTTTGGCTGCCTCGACCCGCCCCTCTTTCATGGTGAAACTGGCTTTGGAGAGTTTCTGCGCGCGAACCTCTGCGTATTCAGCGCCGGATTCTGCGGCTTGGTCTACCAATTTTTTTAGAAGCTCCTTCAACTGGACGTTACCTCGTGCGAAGCGTCTGCTTTGAAGGTAGAAGAATTGTTTTCTCTGATTAAAAAACTCCGCTATAGTGCTCTACGAGGCAGCTGGCGGTTCATAAAATTCAAGCAAGCCATAACTTCTTTTCAATTCAGAAAGGTCCAGTTTAAACGGCTATGGATGAGAATAAGGCGGAACGTTGCGCTCCAAAAGTATGTATGGTCACCAAAAGTCAGCGAGATTTTTTTGTTTTACAGTTCGCTGGGGTGCTGTAGGCGCTGAAGCTTCAGTGTGCGAGGGGAGAACTAGTTTCCCGTACACGCCGTCGAAGCCTGGGATTACCCTTACTGCGCCTTCGCGGACTTTTGTTATAGCGTCTGCAACTGCGGGCTCGACGGTTTTGAACAGCTCTTCTTTTGGGGCGTCAATTAAAACCGTGTACTCGTCTCCAAAACGGTTCAAGAGAGAATTATAAATTTTCCAGACGGTCTGAGTTGAAGGCGAGTCAACATTTAGCACAGTGGCTATGATTTCTGAAAGGGGCAACAACCGCATGAAGTCGGGTGCGTTTTCCGCTTTGAACCCTGCGGGGCGGTCAGCTAGATCCTCCACGCGTTGCTCTACGCCTTTGGTGAGTTCTCTGCGGCATACAGGACAGATATTGTTGAATCGTCTAGCTTCTGCAGGTGACAGAGACACGTTGCAGTTACGGTGCCCAGTCCAGTGGTATTTACCGTACGCCGGATCCGTCTCTATGGTGAACTTGAACCGCCGCGTATCTTTAGCGCGTATGGCATCGGTAACTTCCCAGTAGCTTAAAGTTTCTAGTTCAAAGACGTTGGCTTCTCTGCCCATGCGCCAAGGCCAAAAACTGTGACTATCGCTGTTGGAGACCAACGTGAACCTGTCTAGGTTACTGAGACGCCAATTCATAGGGGGATCGGAGGAAAGCCCCGTTTCTAGGGCATGTATGTGCTTGGTCATATCTTGGTAGCAGTCGTCGATGCTGTCAAAGCCGCTGAAAGCGCCGAAAACGCTAAACCAAGGCGTCCAAGCGTGCGCGGGAAAAACCATGTTGTCCGCGGATAGCTGCATAACTTCTTCCACAAGTTGGGGCGCAGTCATGTTCAGGAGGGGTCTGCCGTCGGCGCTGAGACTGCCATATTTGCTGAGGCGGTCGTTAATTTGGATCGCGTGTTCTACACTGGGAGTGAAAATGACGTGGTGCACTTTCTTTGTGTGGTTCTTGTAATCGAAAATTGTGCAAACTTCGGTTGTTAACATGAAACGCACTGAAGGCTCCACGTTGTTTGCTAACTCAAAGAGGCCGGCGGAGTCTTCAGGGACGAGGGTTTCTCGGATTTCGCGGAGCCACTGTGGGTGCGTAAAATCTCCTGTGCCGACGAGCTGTAATCCTTTAATTTTGGCGTATTGGGCAATTTCTTTGATGCCCATTTGCTGGCTGGTGGCTCTGCTGTACCGGCTGTGGATGTGAAGGTCAGCGATTACTCTAATGTGGTTGTCCTCCATGGGGTATTAATAAGGTTTGAGCTTTTGAGCATTTCTAACATTTGGCTTCTGACTGCGCGTTTATTATTTGAAAGAGTGAAGGGTTACCGGTTGAAAGTATAGTTTGTTTCGGTTATTGCGCCGTTTTGCCATGTTCCCTCCCAGATGATGCTGCATGGGGAGGACGTGCCTGTTTGTGTGTAGTTTGCTTTTACAGTGTAGAGGGGATTGTAAACTACAGGGTAAGTTATTTCCACAGTCCACCATTGTCCACCGACTGCGCCGTGCGCGGTTTCGTAGACGTATTTTTCTGAGCCCACCAGTCCAGTGTCAACTCTTCCGCCGGTCCAATTGAGACTTTGCATGTAAGGATCTGTCTCGCTATGCTTGGTTTTGATGTAAGACATTACTGCATCGCGGATCATAGGTTGACTTAAAAACTCAACGAAACTTGCTTCTGCTACTGCGCCCTCTTGGTATGTTCCTTGCCACTCGATTATAACGTCGCCTTCCCAGAAGCTGACGTTGACGCTGTAGAGCGGACTTGGAACAACAGGGTACTGCATGGTTACAGCCCAACTTCCGCTGGTGTAGATGTAAGAGCCAGCGCCTACTAAGCCTGTTTCCTGTCTGCCGCCTGTCCAAG
>JBNVCD010000150.1:0-4129 GCA_050410875.1 Bathyarchaeia archaeon
TTCTTAGACCTCATTGACATCTCAATGACGGGGGACAGCAGAGGTTGCTTAAAATCTGTGCCGTCAAATTACGGGTATGTGTTCTTCTGGTACGGCTGGTTAAACAAGAGAGCACTCCAAAAACACTATCAAGCCTATGTGCCAAAAGAAAAAATTAGAGATTTAAGGAAAAACAGAAGGCAAGATGCATCGTTGAAACTTCAAGACCAAATCAGCGATTTACTATTTTCAATTGTACGTGATCACCCAGACACGATTGACGGAGGCCACGCGGAAGTGCACTTGGCAGTTCTTGCACCAAGACTAAAGCAAATGGGCATCTCAGACGCCGCCACTGCACTAAAAGAGTATGCTCAGAAACTTGAAAGAATCGAAAAATTCACCAGGAAATACCTCAAAAAGAAATCAGGCAATACCGTAGAGGAAATAGAAACCAGTTTTGAGGTCATTGATTACATAACGGCTGATGAAGTAAAAAAATTCGCAGATGAATACTTCTGGGACGACGAATGTGGTTACCTTGAACTCTCCCACAGAAAACTTGGGTGCGAAATACAAGTAAGAATACACTTTGACGGAGACGAAAAACTAAGCGAGGTCGTAGAGAGGATAGACAAAATAATCAACCCTATAAAACCGGAAATAGAAGAAATGTTCAGATTTGGAAAATCTTGCTGGCCATTCTAAATTGAAGAGGCAAGTTAAAAGATTTACAAAGAATTAATAAGGGCACAGCTACGTACCTCATTTGCCCCAACTTTTTACAAGTATTATTTACTCGATAAGGCTGCGTGTGTTTTCATAAAAGAAGACGTTGAAATAAAAGGAAAAATGAAAAACTAAGCTTGCATTGTCAGCAAGCGTTATTTTTTCAGCGCTTTTGCCAATTCAGCTGCCTTGTCGGTTTTTTCCCAAGGCAAGTCGATGTCGGTTCTGCCGAAGTGGCCGAAAACAGCGGTTTTTCTGTAGATAGGCCGGAGCAGTTGGAGGTGATTGATGATGGCTTTGGGGCGCATATCAAAGTTCTTTTTTACTAATTCCAAGATTTCTTCATCAGGAATTTTTCCTGTTTCAAAGGTGTTGACTAAAACGCTTATGGGGTGAGCGACGCCTATGGCATAGCTAATTTGAACCTCGCATTGGTCAGCTAAACCTGCCGCAACAATGTTCTTAGCTATGTAACGTGCCATGTAACAGCCTGATCTGTCTACTTTAGAGGGGTCTTTGCCAGAGAAGCAACCGCCGCCGTGGCTACCCACGCCACCGTAAGTATCTACGATGATTTTTCTTCCTGTTAGACCAGAGTCTGCTAAGGTTCCGCCAACTACAAATCGCCCTGTGCCGTTTATGATGAATTTAGTGTCGGGGCTGAGCATCTCAGCGGGAATAACATGTTTCACCACTTTTTCGATTACGTCTTTGTCTAAAGTTTTCTTGTCAACTTGTTCTGTGTGCTGGGCGGCTATAACAACAGCAGTTACACGTTGGGGTTTGCCGTTAACATATTCTACGGTGACTTGAGATTTGCAGTCAGGCCGCAAGTACGGCATGATCTTTTGTTTACGGCACTCTGACAGCCGCTTCACAAGTTTATGCGCCAACGTAATCGGCAGAGGCATAAGCTCTTTCGTCTCGTTTGTGGCATAGCCGAAAACCATGCCTTGGTCACCGGCGCCTTGTTCATGGTCTTCACTCTCGTTAACACCCTGCGCGATATCTGGAGACTGCTCGGTTATTGAAACAAGAATACCACAGGTTTCCCAGTCTAAACCATCTTTTGCGTTGTCAAAACCGATTTCGCGGAGAGTTTGCCGAACAATTTTTGGAATGTTTACATAACACGAAGTTGTAATTTGACCCGTCACCACTACTGTTCCCTGCATAACCAAGGTTTCGCAGTCAACTCTGGCTTTTGGGTCTTGACAAAGAATAGCGTCTAATACACTGTCTGAGATTTGGTCAGCAACTTTATCAGGGTGGCCTTCACCCACTGATTCTGAAGTGAAAATATATGTACCATTTTTTTTCATTTTTGCATCCTTCAGGTTTCTTATAATGAGAGTTACAACTCGTAATTTTTCTTAAAAGGCTTTCTACAAAAACCAACCTGACGACATCGAGATATAAAATACAGCGGTGCAAAAACTTATTCATTGCAACAATTAAACATGATTTCACCATTAATCCTTGAGAAGCAACAATTGGACTCTTCAATTCGCAGTGCCAGTTGTCTGCGTTTTTGAGCCGTAAACTTGAAACACCTACCTATAAGCCTCTTTTATACTCATTTATCGCAAGGCAATTTTTAAAGTGGCAATGGAAGAGAGGTAATTGCGGTTTTTGAAGCGCCTATTAAAAACGTTAGGTTGTGTTTGTAACGAAAAAGTTAGGTGGCTTGTGGAAATGAAAAAATAAGCTTCGGATAAAACCGTGAATAAAGAGAAAGCACACGCAACAAAATGGTGGTTGCGCGCTGAATTTTTGAGTTGATAAGCTGTTAAAGTTAAGAAGGGTGAATTAATTATAATAAGCTGAACGTTTAATAGTTGAACAGAGGGGAGAATTACTTTGACATTAAAAGGTTTCATCTCGAGCTTGGCGGGTACAAAGGCGCCTGGTCCCAACACTACTTTCACAGTGTTTCATATTTATTATGCCCTAGAGTTAATGTCTGAACGAGCAATTGGCCGAAGCAAGTTGGCTGAGAAGCTAAATGTGGGCGAAGGAGCTGTACGAACAATCATCAGTCGACTCGTAGATGCAGGCTTGATTGCAACTTCGAAGACGGGTTGTAGTTTGACTGCAAAAGGGACTCGTACCTGGCGACAGTTTGAAGAGGCTTTTCCACAGCGAGCAGAGGTTCCGCAAACGACGTTGACAAACTCGGATTTTAATTTTGGATTTTTAGTGAAGAATTGTGGGCATAAAGTGAAGTCAGGCATTGATCAGCGGGATGCAGCTATAATTGCAGGTGCACGCCGCTGCTTAGTTGTTGTCTGCCAAGGGGGGCACCTGCGTATTGACGGCGTGAGTGAAAGCGTTGAGGTTCAGTTCCCTGAGGCTGCCAAAGCCATTTTGGGCGTACTGAAACCTGAAGAAAACGATGTTATTGTGGTGGCTGGTGGCGATTCATTGTTGAAGGCGAAGCGAGGCGCGTTCGCTGCTGCTTGGACGTTGCTGGATGGCGAAACAAAGCCGCCGCGTTAAGTGGTGTATTTTTCGCCTTGCATGAGAATTCGTTCGAGGATTGTGTTTGTAGCTATGAGTCCCTCGTTGGTTTTTGATGAAACAGGGGTTAAAGGAAATTGTATACCAAGTTTGGCGATGGCTTTCAGCATGTTGCGGCTGAAGAGGCGTTTGGTGTCTTCTAGTTTTTCTTCAATGGCGTTTTCTAGGGCGTTGGGGCTCTTAGACCAGTCAATAATTTGGTTAACAGTTTTTTTGGGGAGAAGATCAATTTTGCTGAGAAGGTGGAATTGAGGTTGGAGAAAGCGGTTGTAGACTGCAGCTGCAAGGAACATGTTGCTGACGTAGTTGAGGGGGTTGGCGCTGAAGACGGCGTCGAAGAGGTAAATGAGTGCTTTTTGCTCTTTTGTAAGTTCGTTAACGATGTAGGGACCTGCTGCGCGAAAGGCGAAGAGCTCCATTTGCCCCGGCGTGTCGACGATTGTAAGGTCGGCATGGGCTTCCTCAATGTCTCGTGCTAGATTGTTGCACTCGTCGGCAATGAGGTCGGCAGCCATAACGGCGGCGCCGTTGGGGCCTAAACCGTATCTCTCCATTATGTCGGTTGCATCAACGTAGTTACGTACGTCTATGTCGGGTTGATATGGAAGTTTGAGGGCGCCTGGATCCAGATTGACGGTGGCAACATCTTGCTTGTTCATTTTGAGCCAATCGCTTAAGGCGGCAGTAAAGTTGGATTTGCCTGAACCTGCGGTTCCAATGACGAATACAAGGGGCATTTGCCGGTTTACTCTCCTTTCTTGTGTGTTGGTTGTATGACCTTGAATGTATTAACTGTTTTTGTTGACTCCTTTCAGCTTACAGAAGTATTCTTCAACAATTTTCCTTTTATTATTACTCGCTCTACTAAAACTTGGCTGATTCGGTTTGGAGCCACGTTAAG
>JBNVCD010000151.1:0-2440 GCA_050410875.1 Bathyarchaeia archaeon
GGTCTATTCCCTCACTGATTAGTTTGTTTATTGATTCCTTTATGTATGTGGTTTTTCCAACTTGCCTGGGGCCTCTCAGAACGTAGATGTTTCGCTTTTCGAGTTCAATTCTTTTCCTTTTGAAGAAGATTGGCTTCTCATTTGCCCCTCTAAGGTTTTTGTCGAAGGTAGCAAACTTTTCTCCGTGCTTCCACCATGGATTTTGGTTAACTATTTCACTAATTTTTACCATATTTCAGATAGATTAGTATCCAAATTTATAACTTTTTGGATAGAGTATTATCCAAAATAAGCGCTACGTATCCTTCAACAACGCGTCGCTAACCTAACTGGGTACCAACTCAGTAAAAGAGGCCATCATGAAACAGCCGTGGAGCGGCAACAGACACAAAACGTCTTCAACTCCTACAACCTCTTCCTAAAAGTCAACTGGGTGCAATGGGAAAAACCAAAATGCAAACCACACGCAAAATCCCCTTCATCCCCCAGAACAAGAAATTGACGCGTTAATCGCTGGCTCTAACAAAAACTGGCAACATTTCTTCAGCTGCTAAAAGAAACAGCCATGCGCAGTGGCGAAGCCAAAGACTAAAATGGGCAGACATAGACCTTGAAAGGCGAATCATTATCTTAAACGAGCCTGAGAAAAACACGCTATTAGGGCAAAAACTCAAAACATCCAAATCTACGTGCAACTCGACAAAACCTATTCAGAGGTGCAGATGAAGTCTTCATTTGCAAAGTTGCCCACAACGTCGGAGAAGCCATAGAACTAATAGAAGCCGGCTTTGAATACGTGACAAGTGAATACAACATTGGAGGCGAACTCTTCCGAAAACGTAAATAAACAACGAGTAAAACTTAATTGGTCAGGGTTAGGAAAAAGTCCATAAAAAACTACCGGGGGTCATCCGTAGAAAGCCGGGGTAGCCTAGCCTGGCCAGGGCGCCAGACTCATAATCTGGAGAACAATGGTGGCCAACGCCCATGTCCAGAAGTCGCGGGCTCGAATCCCGCCCCCGGCACCAAGAAATTTCTCTTTTGCACGAAAAGCTGTTAGTTAAAAATGGCTTAAGCATTATTTACTGGAGCACCGTTATTATTGAGTGTGAATGATTAAATGGATTCTAAAGTTGATTGGCAAAACCTGTTTTTGAAGTGCCGCGAAAATATACGTTTGCACCTCCAACCCTTAGTCAGTAACCTTAGAGATCCACAGCCTGACCTTGGCGTAGGCGCAGGCGGCGACCCAATGAAGGTGGTGGATTTAACTGCGGAGATGGCGATTGTGGATGTCTTGCTGCAAAACGGTGTTTCTTTCACGTTGGTCAGTGAAGAGTCAGGAATAAAAGAGTACGGCGTCCAATCCAAGAGCTGCTATATAACAGTTGACCCTATTGACGGAACCACAAACTTAACCCGTGGATTACCCTTCTACTGCTCTTCAATTGCAGTCTCAGACCAGCCCCGCTTGTCCTCCGTTTACGCTGCGATGGTGACTGATTTGTTCCATTTCACCACTTACACGGCTTTCAAGGGGCAAGGTGCCTTCAGGAATGTAGAGAAAATTGTTCCCTCAAAAACTTCGTCCTTGCAGGATGCCGTGGTAGGCTTAGATTTGAACACATATAAGGTGGCGGAGTTAGCTCCGCGGTTGACAGCTTTGATTGCCAACACTAAGCACATCCGCCATTTCGGCGCTAATGCGCTAGAGCTTTGTTACGTGGCAGACGGTTTAACCGACGCGTTCGTGGACATACGCGGCAAACTGCGTACAACCGACGTGGCAGCCGCCTTTCTCGTACTCAAAGAAGCCGGTGGGACAGTAACTACTCCCGAAGGTAGCATCCTCGACGCGAAATTGGATCCACGGCAAACAATCAAGTTTGTAGCTTCAGGCAACCGTGACATGCACAATTTAATTCTCGACTTGATTAACCAAAAATAAGGACGTTTTATGCTCAAACTTTTGCTCCCCGAGCCGGCAGCACTGATCAAGACAGCCCACGCCAAAACGCTAGTCATAGCAGACCTGCATATAGGGTGGGAGTTGGCTCTTAAAGAGAAAGGTATCCACCTGCCCAGCCAAACCTCCAATTTGCTGGAAAAACTCAAAAGTTTACTTGTCACATACAAACCGAAAACCTTGATGATTATAGGAGATGTAAAACATACGGTGGTGGCGCGGGAACCTGCTGAATGGAGGGAAATTCCCCGCTTTTTCGTTGAAATCGGCAAGTACGTAGCAGAAATCTGCGTTGTACGCGGCAACCACGATGGCGATCTTGAATCCATGTTGCCTGCGAACGTCAAAATTCACCCAGCTTCAGGGGCGATTGTAGGAGACGTCGGTTTATTCCATGGGCATAAATGGCCATCGCCTGCCCTCTTAGGCTGCAAGACCCTTCTTATGGGGCACCTGCACCCCACAGTAGTTTTC
>JBNVCD010000151.1:2450-4100 GCA_050410875.1 Bathyarchaeia archaeon
CCGCTGGCTCCAAACTTACCCAGCAAGTTTGGATCAAAACAAAAGCAGCCGCTGACGTCCTAGCAAAGCTACTTTTAAAGAAGTACCATGTGAAAGCTGAAGGCACCATAGCAGAGACGCTTCAGAGCCACTACAATGCTAAGCTAAACGTAGCGCAGATTTTTGTGATGCCTAGCTTTAACCACCTTTTAGGTGGCAGACCCCTAAGCGAATCTAGCCCTGCAAGTAACAGAGGCGGCGAAAAATTGATTGGTCCCCTTCTTAGGTCAGAAGCAGTAACGTTAGAAAACGCGGAGCTCTATCTTCTAGACGGAACATACTTGGGCACTGTGGCACACTTTAAGCAAAGCTTTTTTCAAAGACGCAGCATCCATTTCTCTGTCAAGGAAAATGTTTAGTTACAGAAACGTGTCGTCGGCTGCCCCTTCACAACACAGTCTCCCTAAAACGTTAAGTGCCAAAACTTTTGAAAATCCGAATTCTCCAAGAAGGCGTCGCTGCTTCTAACAAAGTTTCGTTTGAAATCCACCTTTTACGGGGCAACCCTTATTGGAGCGAAGCCTCTCAAGTTACATGCAAGGTGATTTGTGAAACATGTCTTCGGATGATGAAAGCTCCCCAGAGTGGATGAGGCGCCGCCGCAAAAGCCCCTTTGACGCAGACCCATTCTTCGGGGACATAGACCAAATCTTCCGTGAAATGGAAGAGCGCTTGGAAGAGCAATTCAAAGCCTTCACTGAAAAAGTCCCTAAGGATTACGTTAAAGAGCGCACTCTTCCCGACGGCAGCACTGTTAAAGAATTTGGGCCTTTCGTGTATGGCTACAGCATGAAGATAGGGCCTGATGGCAAACCTGAAATTCAGCAATTTGGCAACATCAAAAAGTCTCTTAAAGGACCCGAAGTTAAAGAGGAACGTGAACCCCTTGTGGATGTAGTGGAAACCAACGGTGAAATCCGCGTTGTCGCAGAGTTGCCCGGCGTAGAAAAAAGTGATATTAAACTTCACGGCACGGAGGACTCGTTGGAAATCAGCGTAGACATACCCCAAAACAAGTACTACAAAGAAGTTCCGCTTCCAGCCAAAGTTAACGTGAAAGAAGCCAAAAGCACATACAAAAACGGAGTCTTAGAAGTCGTGTTACCTAAGATGTATCCTCAAAAACCAAAAGGCGAACAAATCGACATAGAATAAAGCCAGGTCCCCGTCAACCTCTCTCTGACCGGTGCTGTTGTTGACAGCCAACGAAGCTAACGAACTTGAACTCCTCAACAAAATCTGCCAAGCCGCCAAAAAAGAGGGTAAACTCAGCGGCAAAAACCTCACTGAGCTCTACGAGCTTTTTGGTCAACGTTTCACAAAGGCGCTGGAAGCTCTAAAGGAGAACCGCGTCAAAAAATACGTCTTCCGCCCAAGCAACCGCACTGTTTGGATAGTCATCGGAAAAGAGCGTGATTACCTGATTATGCCTGAAGCTGAATTCTGTAGCTGTAACGATTTCTATTTTCGGGTGCTGGACTGCAAGGTTCACTTATGTTACCATCTAATAGCCCAGAAAATCGCGCACAAACTAGGCTGGTTTGAGAAGCTAGAAGAGCAAGATGACCTATACAAATCGCTAATGGACGAATGGAAAAAAGCTACTGCTTA
>JBNVCD010000152.1:0-1963 GCA_050410875.1 Bathyarchaeia archaeon
ACCCAAACAAGTCTACGAGAAAATCCTAACCGGAGAGGAGGTAACGGCAGTTGCCGCTGCTAGAAACGCTTGAAGCAGTGTCCTTCCGCCTCTTCGGTCGAGTAGCTCCCATTTTCCTGCGGCGTGTCTACCAATTCAAGCGTCCACTAGAACGAGGCCTAGTCAAAATCTACCCTGAAACCTACGTTTCCTTAATGCTGTTTGTAGTAATGCTAACTACCCCTGTTTCAATAATAGCGGCGGCGGCAGCGTTAGTCTACAATTTTCTGCCCTTGCTCCTGCTGGCGCCTTTGCCGCTGTTCGTTATGCTCGGTTTTATCGCTTTGCCTATGTCAAAAGCCAGCGACAGAGCCGCCAACCTTGAACGGGAAATGCCTTTCGCTGCCGCATACATCAGCGTTATGGCTTCAGGAGGTATTGCACCCTACGCGAGCTTCAAACGGCTCGCAGATGTCGACCTTATGCCTGCCATGCGCGGCGAAGCGCGGGAGATAATGAAAGACGTGGAAATTTTCGGAGTAGACCCGCTTACAGCTCTAGAAGACGCCGCAAAAAAATCTCCGCTGGACATATTCAAAGACTTTCTAGGCGGCTACGCTTCAACCGTAATTATAGGCGGCGACATCGGGCACTTTTTAGAACGAAAAGCTGAAGACATATTCAAAACACGCGCCCTACGCGTTAAAGCCGCCGCAGAACGCCTAGGTATGCTGCTGGAGACCTTCATAATCGTCATGGTCATGATGTCGCTGTGCTTTTACATACTCTTTGCGGTAGACAACATTAACGGCGGTGGCGGCACGTCGATGTACACGGGCATCATAATGTACACTTACCTGTTTACCCCCATGCTTTCAATGTTATTTGTCTACTTGGCACACAGCATGCAGCCCAAAACGCCCCTCGTAGAGATGCGCCCATACAAAGTCTTCGGCGCCTGCAGCATATTCGCCATCGCCCTGTTTTTGTTGATGACAAACTTCATGGGTGCAATTCCGCTTCCCTTTTTCAGCATGCTGCCCGAAATGGGCATTGACCTGCCCGCTGCCGTCGCGATTTCACTGTTTGTTGCCACCGCGCCTGCAGCTGTAGTTCACATCCGCTTGTCTAAACACAAAAGCAGCATGGAGCAAGGCGTCACTAGCTTCCTAAGAGACTTAACTGAAATCAGAAAAACCGGGCTGTCACCAGAAAAATGCATCGAAAGCCTTTCAAAACGTGACTACGGCGCCTTCAGCAAGGAGCTCCGAAAAATCAGCTCAGAAATCTCTTGGGGTGTACCCATAAAAAAAGTGATGCTGGATTTCCTCAAACGAACCCGCAGCTGGATGGTGCAGATAGTCATGTTCCTGCTTGTGGAAACAATCGACGTTGGAGGCGGCACAATAGCCATGATTGAATCACTCGCCCGCTTCAATAACCTCACGCAGGAAGTTGAAAAAGAAAAGAAAATGTCAGTCCGCCCCTACGTCATGATGCCCTACTTGGCGTCTATTCTCCTTGTAGCAACCACCATCATGATGATCAGCTTCACAACAGGCTTCGGCGTAACCACGTTAAGCACTGCACCGCCAAAAGACACAAGCACCATAACCACCATATTCATAACCTCAGTGATTTTCCACAGCTACCTCATAGGAATAGTTGCAGGAAAAATAAGCGACGAATCCATATCCTCAGGTTTCAAACACGCCGCAGTCCTTGTCATAATCGCTCTGATAGCAGCCAAAATCATTCCGCAATTTGTGAAGTTCTAAGAGGAGCGTAAAGAACACATGACAAAGCCAGCCAAAGCACGGGTGCTGCGAGCTAACCGCAAAGCCGTCAGCCCAGCAATTTCCTCAGTCATCTTAACAGCCGCCGTCGTCGTCATGGTCCTCGTGGCGATGGTTTATACTAATAGATTTCTGGATTCACGCATGGCAGAAAACGAATTTAGCACAAACAAACAGTTCATGCTAAC
>JBNVCD010000152.1:1973-4084 GCA_050410875.1 Bathyarchaeia archaeon
TACAACTTGACGATATAGCTTGGACAATGGGGCGCGCCCAAACCATACGTTACTCATCCCGTTTTGCCCAACTAGATTTTGAACCAACAGTACTCCAATACACCTTCGAGGTGCTACATGACACAACATGGCAGCCGGTTTTCACGGCTAAAACAGGCGTCATCCTGTTTAACATGCCCATCAACGCTTACACAATAGGAAACAACTATTTTGAACGCGTCTTTCCCACCTCAAACGGCTCATTCCTTCAAGATGGACCCTCTGCCCCCGTCAGCCACGTATACGTCATGGAGAAATTACCCATGGCATCAGGCAACTTCACCCGCGTCGTCGTGGTGCCCTCCCTTCGGATGCTTCAATCAAAAATAGGCACTCAAAACTATGTTAAATTCTATTTACCCCTGCTGGAAGACGGAACAAACCTGTGGCTTTCACAATCAGTAACCCTGACAGGCAAAAACGTTACCCAATATGTGCTCAGCGGTGTAAATCAAGTCCGATTTAAAATCGAGTTTCCCAAAACATCTGAAGGCTTTGATTCATCCTTTTTTCCCTTCCAAAACACGCTACAGTCAGGCTACTATAACGCCACTGTGACGTTGCCACCCAACTCCGTAGTAGAACTGTACGTTGGGACAGTGAGCGTGTCAATGGGCTTGCACATATAACCTAGTTGGTGACTGTGATGGCGCAAATAACAATCGAATACATGATTCTGATCCCGCTACTAATTCTGCAGATATTTCTTTTCCCTCTAACCGCCGGTTGGATAATGAACACGTGGGTAGACTCCCGCAGGTCACTGGCGCTCGAAGAAGCCGCCAACAACATCGCCAACTCGATTCAGCAGGTATACTTCTCTTTAAACCACGCCTCCATATCCGCGGCTAACTTAACTAGTAAACTGGACGCGCCGCCCTTCATAGAGGGTTACTACTATTGTGGAAACGCCACAATACGTCAGGTGTCAGAGCCAGAGTTTAACGGAAGCAAAATTCTGGATATAACTCTCAACCTCGTTGGACTTAAACTCTCAGCTTCAGCCACAGCTACATTAGGACACAATGTTGAATGGCAAAATTCGTCTTTCATCAGCAACTCAACCACGACGTACATTGTAGGCGAGAAGTTTCCAAACGGCACAATCTTGATGCATTTTGAGACTTAATGGAGAAAACCACCATGGCAAACGCTTCAGTAGATCACATGGTTTCAGTCACAATTTTCTTAGCCGCGATACTGCTTTTTTCGAACATCTTCAGCCAAACAATCCAGACGGCAGTTATCTATCAACAGCACCGCTCTATAGCCACAAAATGCAGCGGCGTCCTCGACAGCTTGCTGCTTAACCCTGGAAACCCCACGCATTGGGCGCTTGGAGATTCATCGCCGTCCGCTTTTGGCTTGCAGGACCCCGAGTTCACCCAGTATCAACTCAGCCCGTTCGCTCTAATGAGGCTCATGCCTACCAGTGATAATTCAGTTTACTATCCACAGCTAAATACAACCTACAGTAACGTAACGTTAGGGTTTGGGCAATCGCTCTTTGTGCCCTACAATAAGCTTGTTAATTATTCCACAGCATCTATGCTGCTGGGATTGAACAATACCTATGGGTTCAGCTTAACTTTAACGCCTCTCGTCTCCGTAAGCATAGCCGAAGTGGAGCCAGAGCAGCCAGACCAGTTAAAGTTGCAAATACGCGTCATCGGCTCAGGTTTTCCTTTAGCCGGCGCCGCCGTCAACTACTGCTTTCTCATGATTACGGGGCGAGCTAAAGGTTCCTACCCCGCATATTCAATTAAGTACAACGTAACTTTTACAGATGACGCAGGCGTAGCCTACACAACCTTTGAGGATTTTGACAGACCTGCCTCTTTTCTTTTTATGGCGTATGCACATTTAGGCGGTTTAACAGGCATAGGCTACTACGAGAACATCACGTACAAAGAAAGTTTTGTGGTTCCCTTCGTATCCAACTTTGAAACAGGAGAAGTCATCTTAGCCCACAGCTGGGACGTTCACGCAGGCGCCAACCCTGCAGAGATAGCTTACAACGCCACCTTTGTTTTGCTCAGCGAAGACTACACCTTCCGCGAAATGCCCCTCGA
>JBNVCD010000153.1:0-689 GCA_050410875.1 Bathyarchaeia archaeon
GCTCAGGAACCACACTAGGCGAAACAGTTGGCGTCGGAGCCACAGTAGGCGCAGTTGTGGGCGATTGTGAAGCTGTAGGTGTTGAGGTAGGAATTGGTGAAGGCGCAGGGCCAACTACGAAGTATGTTGTGTCTTCAGAGCGGTAGTATGAATCGCTACCCTCAAAGGTTGCTGTGACATGGTATGTACCTTCAACTGGGGGAACCCATGTGATGCCGTATTTTCCGTTTGCGTCAGCAACTGTGGTGCCGATGTTTTGGAAGTTGCCGTTTGGATCAATTGCTGTCAGTTTAACGGTAACACCTTTGACGTCTGCGGGTTTAGGCTTCTGCATGTATATGTATTCCATGAATGCGCTCATACTTTCATCGGCTACCGCAGGCACGGCACTGAATTTTCCGCTTTGCACAAGCTGCTTGGCTCCTGCTGACTGGTCAGTAACGGTGCCTGTCAACAGCACGCTTGTTCCTTTAGGAACCTCGGTTTGCGGCGCGGACACTGTTATGGCACTTGGACCCTTGCCAAAGCAGTATATCTGGTTGTCATAGGAGTTCAGTGTGACAAGATAGCCGTCAGCGATGGCGGGGTCACGCATCCAACCTGATATGTTCCATAAACCTTTACCTGTCTCTGCGTCTATAGCAACTAGTTTACCTCCGCGGTAGAGGGGTTGACTGGGCGAGTGCTCA
>JBNVCD010000153.1:699-4076 GCA_050410875.1 Bathyarchaeia archaeon
CGGTGGAAACATAGACCTTGCCGTCCGCAACAACTAGGCCGTATGTGGATACGTATTCAGGAGAGCGGGCGCCTGCAGTTCCCCAGATTGGCCATGAGCCGTAGGGTGTTTCGAATCCGCTGCTGCCTAAGTAATAGTCCCACAGTTGTGTACCAGTGTTTATGTCAAATGCTGTTACGTGTCCAGCCATGTCGCCTCGGATAAATTTGTCATAGGCAATTGCGCCCTCCACGTAGAACATGTTCCATCCGCTTGATGCAGGCGGTGTGACCCACATTTGTTGGCCCGTGTACAGGTTGTATGCGTAGTCTTGGAGTGTTTCTTTTTTGTGGAATGTGTAAACGCCATTACCTATGGGACCAAAATCGAAACTTGGTGCGCTGCTAGCGGTCGTATAGTTGTACATCCACATTTGGCTTCCAGTTTTAGCGTTGTAGCCAATATGTATTAAGGTTTGTTCTCCTGTAGTTGCTGTTGTTGTCGCAGAAACAAGAACCACTTCACCGTTAGTTCCAGCGATTGATTGCCCAGCCAAGTTGGCAATGGTTGTGTTCCAGTCTATTCCTTTGAGCCAATCATATGTTCCCTGCTGAAGTCTTAACTGTCCACCGTAAACTCCGAGGGCATCTCTGATGCTTGTGCTTTGGTAGGTGATTAAGCCGTTTTTGTCAAAGCAAGTAGTTGAATTCCACAACGCCATCCATCGACGGGCAGCGTTAATTACGTAAACAAGTAATTCCCCTGAAGGCCCAAACATGATTTGCCCTGTGGATGCGTTAGCTAGAGTTAGAATGTAGTCGCCTGTGAACGCGTCATAGAGACGGTAGTTTGTGGTGTTTGCTACACCGATATCCCACAAATATGCTATGCCACCGTGCTGATTTATTGAATCATAGTTGAAGATTTGTCCTATTGATATCACCGTGTTGTTTTTCCACCACAATTGTTCACCGGTCCGCAGATCAACGCAAGCTACGCCTTGCCACAAAGACGAGCTTAAACGTGTGTTATAGTAGAGTCTTCCCTGCATTATCACCACAGGACTCCATTTATCTTCGTATGAAAGCCCTTCGTAGTAGCCGTGTGCTTCATATTCTCCACCGATAAGTCCGCCGAAATCTATTGGTTTTGTCCACATAATATGCGCAGAGTTTGGCGCTTTAGTGTAGGGGTTGTATGGATTTGCCATTATACCAGTGGTGTTGTATATGCCTGTTAACCAGTTTCCTGAAATAGTGTACCATTCCCTATATTGCGCATCTATTGGTCGGGTCCAATAACCTGAGGGCAGTTCAGCAGCAGGCCATTCTTGAACAGGTTGCTCTTGAACTGTAATTGTTAGAATTTGGCTTTGGCTTGGCTTGTAGTAGTTGCTTCCAATTGTCTGACCTGGGAAAAGTACCTGCAGTTGGTACGTGCCGACTTTTGTTGGGACATATGTGAACCAGTTAGCTCCAACTGAATCAGAGCGATAGGGTCCTTTGTTTTCGATTGTGCCATCAGGCGCAATTATCCTTACTGTAACGTTCTCCCACCTGTCACCTGCAGTTCCCGGCGGCGGCATATGGAAAAGGAAAGTCACCAGTAAACTTTGACCAACTCCAATGGGGTTAGGGCGAGCAACAATGAAGGTATAGGTGTTAATATCGGCAGCTTCAACTGGAAGTGACACCAACAGCGGCAAAGTTACTATGCTCAACAGCAGCACAAGCGCAAGGCTTTTTTGGATGTAGCAGTTTGACTTAACTAACCTACGCGGTATCAAAGCAGAAAGCGCAAATAAGACGTCAAAACTCAGTTTTTGATTTTTTTGTACAATCATTTATTTCTCACTTTCTCGTTTTTTATAATTTTCTTATGCAGGATGAAGAATTATTAAGGTGACTCCCCGACAGGGAGTTTGTGTTATATTTGAGCTGAGCTCAAAGTCTATTTATCCTTGAATGTCTAATTTGTTTAGCCAAATCTGCTGGCGATATTATGACTGAAAACAAGGTTAAGAGTTCCAGTACTGAAGAAAAAGTCATGGCTAAAGTTATTGAGTTAATGGAAACGCTTGATGAAGTCAAAAAATATGAAGCTCTGGCTAGGCACTTCAACGAGTTTACTTTAATAATTATTGGTTCTATAGTTATAGTAATTTTAGCTAGTACTCTGTTACCCTACTCGGGTCTTTTAGCGCCATTTGATCCTTCGCAAAGGTTCTTTTTAACATTTCTTCTCGTACTTATCCCCATAACAGGTGTTGTTATAGGGGTAAGTTTTGTCAAAAGGCAAATAAACTCGGTTAAAACAGGCAAGTGGAAAGACGAGCTTTCACATGGCGGATTTCCCGCAGCATTAAAGTTGTTATCAGAGATTGACGATGAATCCTCGTTCAGCACTATTTCGTCAGGCGGCCTCAATTACGTTATGTACGGTCTAGTAAAGGGAGTCGCTTATTGGGTTATTGCCTACTTCTTAGCAGGCGTTATGTTCAACTTAACAACCTACATTATTTTTCATCAAACTCAGATGCTTGGCGGAGCTTCAATGTGGGCCGCTCTTCTTATCACTTTTGGATATTTGAAAAAAGAGCTTTCAAAACGTTTCAACGAGATCCGCGCCATAGAAAAACTGCAGTGTGAACTACGGAGACTCAACCATGAACTCAGAAACGAGTTTAAAACCTGATCTTTACGTTGTTGCCCGGATTATCAAGTCATTGAAGGAAAAGAATAAAGTAAACAAAACTGCGTTGTCAGTTTCTACTGGATTAGCATACGATAAATTAGTCAAGTACTTAGATTGGATGGCAAATAAAGGTTTTATAGTAATTGACGAGGGCGGTTTAGTGGTTTTAACGAAGGCAGGGCTAGAAGCGTATGATAATCTTGAAGCATGTGGGGCAGCTTAAATTTCCACGTCTCCGACCAAGAACATAGAAGCATCATCTGTGTCCTGTAAATGATTCTAGCTTCAGTTGCGTTTGGGGTAGACCTAACTCGGCAACGGCATCGCTTATAGCCTTGGTCATTGCAGGTGGACCACACGCAAAAAAGACGCGTTCTTTGTAGTCAGCAACCTCCCCTTTTATAAAAGGGGCATTTATGAAACCCACTTTGCCAGACCAGTTGCTACTTGCCTCGCTGAGTATAACGGTGACTTTCAAGTGTGGGTTCTGGTTTTGCATCTCCTCAAGTTCTGCTCCAAAGGCAATGTCGTTTTCACTTCGGCAACCATAAAGGAGAACGATGTCACTTTTAATTTGTAGGTCAGTGCAGTAGCGGCATATACTTCTGAAAGGAGTAATTCCAATACCTCCCGCTAGAAGCAGAATCTTTTCGTATTCGCCCATAAAAGTAAAGGAGCCATAGGGAGCATCGATTTTTACTCTG
>JBNVCD010000154.1:0-4072 GCA_050410875.1 Bathyarchaeia archaeon
AAGGCGCCTGCAAAAAAAGGGCCTGAACCGAAGGGAGGGGGAAAAAAAGGCGATCAAAAGGGTAAGGGCGAATCCTCAGGTTGGGTTCAATCTGGTAACGTCTTACTGTGCTCCACTGAGCAAGGTCAAGTTGAAATCATGTTTGAGGCTATAGAAAAAATTAATGAAAAGATTCAGGAATTAGAGAAGTTTAAGGTTTCAGTTCAGCAGTTAGAACGTCTAGGTCTAGGGAAGACTGTCAGCTACGTTGTTTATATCGAAGAAGACATCCCAAAGAAAATAGTACTGCGAGCAAAAAGCAACTCTGCCGACGACGTATTCAAGTTTGCTACAGAACTATCTGTACCTGCGATCCTCAGTGACATAAATCCTTAGAAACAGCGTTAAGGTTTAGAGTCACAAAAGGTAAATAGGATGTAATTGGAATTAAGACAGAGGGAATTCATCATAAACCCCAAGTATTCAGTTTCAGGCGTCATCGTTTCCATACGGATAGATAGCCTTCAAGCTGAAAAAACGGGGCAAGTTCTACCAACTGAAGAACTCTTTTTTGATGTGAACGCTAAACTTGAAGAGCAGAAGAAAAGCACTGACGAAGTAAACCTAAATTTTAGCTTGTTGATAAGCACGAAACCAAGCGTAGTTCGCTACGCCACCACGGGTAGCGTAACGTTAGTTGGCAAACCTGCAGACATCAAGAAAAAACTGGAGGCTAACCCAAAAACAAAGATTCCGCAGATTCTTTTCACTGTTTACCAGCATGTATTCAACTCAATTTACATGTTAAGTTCAATATTGAACACGCCTTATCCACCGCCTGACCTGCTACACCCTATGGCAGAAAAAATTCATATAATTGCGGCGCCCCCACCACAAACTGAGACGCCAACCCAACCAGCAGCGCCTGCGGCTGAGCAGCCGAAATCCGTTACGGCTACAACAACTGTTGCGTCTACCGCTACTACTGAAAAGCCAGCTACCGCGTAGAGCACTATTTTTTAAAGTGAAACCTACTTAATCTAAAGTCATGGAACTGTTAGTTGATGATGTAGGCAGTTTTCCGCTGCCGCCTTTTGCCAACAGGGAAAAATTTAATGCGGCGTATCAACAGGCACGTGAAGCAATGCAGAGGGGACAAGACTGCCGCCGCATTGATTTTATAAGAGAGAATTTTTGTGAAGTAACTCTTGATGCTTTTAAACAGAAGCTTAGGACGGGTTTGGACGTTGTTAACTACCCTCAACAATATAGTGGAATCAACCAACTGGGCGACGCTATTCACCGAGCCATGGAACGGGGAACGTTTCTTGTCGAGGAAAAAGATGCTTTCTTGCCTGAAGTGCGCTTAATTGAGCAACAATCAAAAGAGCTAAGTGAGGAATACGGAAAAAAAATTTTGCTACGCGTATCCCTATTTGGTCCTATGGAGCAGTATCTTAAAGAAGTCGGCACAGGGGCATACGTTGATGTTTTAGACGAATTCGCTGAGACAGTCAGGCGGTTTGCCAAAAACAGCGTGCTTAACACAAAATACGTGAAAACCGAGGTTGTTTCGCTGGACGAACCGAGCTTTGGGTTCCTGAACATATCCGCCGAAAACGAAACTATACGCAGAGTTTTAAACAAGGCTTTTGATTTCCAAGGCGCAACCCGCCAGATCCACCTTCACTCCCCAGCGAGATTACCAGATTTATTGAATGTCCAAAATTTGGATGTACTTTCATTTGAGTATGCAGCGTCACCAAAAAACATAGAAGGCTTATCGAAAAAAATGTTTGAAGAATCCGACAAGCATGTGCGCGTTGGGGTTTCGCGAACAGACATCGACACCATAGTAGCGGAGCTTTATGACAGAGGCATCGACAAACCCACTGCGGCTCAGCTAGTTGACAGCGAAGAGTTGATTCAAAAACGGTTCCGGTTTGCCCTAGAAAAATTTGGAGAACGCATGTCCTTTGCAGGTCCAGATTGCGGACTTGGAAGCTGGCCAAGCCAAGAGGCTGCGCGACTTTTGTTGGAAAGAACGGTGAGGGCAATAAAGTCCGCTTGACCCATTGAAAAATCAGAAACAAAAACAGGGAAAAGGGGAACTAATTCCAGTTTTCCTTAACAGAGAGGGCTCTGCTTGATAGAGTGGCAACGGTTATGTTGATAAGGGGGTTAGGGTAAGGAAAACGGTTGAGGGGATTGGGTCTTCGCAGCGGCTGAGGTGGCTCTAACTCGACTATTGTGCCGTGTTTATTCATCATTTTCATCCTCATTTACTGTGGGTGTGATGTATAACTGTAGTAGTTTTTCTTCTCGTATGACCAAGAGAGGTAACTGTTTTCCCGCCACATCTTCCGATAACAATCGTGGAAGATCATAGAAGTCGAGTACTGGTTTTGTGTTGAAAGTAATTATGACATCGCCCATTTTGAGCCCTGCTTTTTTGGCTGGAGAGTTGGGTTCGACTTGGAAGACCATGACGCCTGTTTCTTGGGCTATACTTATTTTGTCTTGAATTTCAGGTGGAATCGCAACAGTATTGACGATTAAGCCAAGGTAAGCTTTTTTTATGGTTTTACCTGAAAGCAGACGCGCGGTTATGGTTTTGACTTTGTTTATTGGTATGGCAATACCGCGCTGCCAGACGTAGGCGGTGTTTATGCCGATGAGTTTTCCTTCTGCATCTACAAGTGGCCCTCCTGAAAAGCCCGGGTTGAGTTTAGCATCTGTGGCGATAACGTCTTCGAGCGTTATGCCTCGAAAACCGCGCAGATTACTTTCAGGATTGGTGATTATACCTGTGGTAGCGGTTGGTTGTTTTCTGTTGAATGGATTTGCAAGAGCCATGACGAACTGGCCTGTGTTGAGGGTTGCCGAGTTGCCGATTTCTATAGGTTCAAGATGTGAATATTCTGTTTTTAGAAGCGCGATATCGTTGTATGGGTCTGTGCCGATGACTTTAGCAGGGAAGTTTCTTTCATTTTGTCCGGCGTGAACGACTTTGCAACCTTGGACAACATGGCTGCAGGTTACGATGTAGCCTTCTTTGTCTAAGACTACCCCTGTGCCACGGGACATTTGCGCGTGAATACCAACAACGGATTTGGATAGTTTATGCACTAGCCCCGTTGTGGCGTCGCTGAGCAACTTTAAAAAGGCATAATTGTTAACAAGTTGGGTCATTCTGTTACACCTTGCTAGAATATTGGCAAGTTGAGTATTTGTTGACGGAGAACGCAGAGCACTCCGTCACAGACGGCTACGAGGAGCGCTATAGAGATTTAGTTACCAAAGGAGTTGACGCGTTGAGCTAAAGGCATCTGAGATGGACGTTGCTTCTGACACACCTTGCTGATGTGAGTCATAAGTTGGTAGGCTGCTTTTAACCCGAGATTTTGATTGTAGCCGTGAAGGAACTTGGCTTCTATTGTAAGGGTATCTTTGGCAATTTTTGAATTTCGCCGTTTTCGGTGACCCACTTAAGGGTAGTTTCTTCATGGTTCTTAGCCAGGCCTAACCAGCGAAGTAAACCGAACCATTTACCTCGTAGGTTCGAAACCAGCATTTGGGTGGAAACATCTGAAGGCACATATGTCTTCAGCAGGACAACTCGTGTTGGAGGACTGCTGATGTTTGAGTATTGCTTAAGTTGCTTGGCGATTTCTTTGGTTACAAGGTAACCTTCTTCGCTTTTTTTGATTGCACCCTCTGCTTCTAGCCTATTTATAATGCGTGAGAGGGTTTCAGGGTGCAGGTTTAATCGGCGTTTAAGCCCTTCAAACGTGAAAAAGGCGAATTCCTCTTCGCTTAAAAAAGTGAGAACTTCAATATCGCGTTCGCTAAGTGACAAATCAGGCAAGCCTTGGAATGCAAGGTTTAGAAGAGGAATTAACATATGTTACTAGCCCTAGCTTAAAAGGCGCTTTTGAACGTTACTCTTTTTTTAGAGGAAAAGTGGCATGCTTGAAGGGTTTTGCTGTATGCCAGATCAATTGTGGGGTGTGCTATTTTTTGACTATGTTGTCGGTGTTGAAAAGAGCAGTTTTTCTTTTGATAAGTGCCTTCACCGCGTTTGCCAAGGCTT
>JBNVCD010000155.1:0-3938 GCA_050410875.1 Bathyarchaeia archaeon
AAACGAGAAGAAGAAGAGCTAACTCAGGCTTTAAGCGACATAAAAGCTATTCTGCAGAAGGTTCCTGACGAAGAAATAGTGAAAGCCGTAAGAGAATCAAGAGATCAAAGATGAGGCACCATCTTATAGACGCAAGCTCGTTGATGCTTCTAATGAAGACATCCGCGAGTCAAAATGTATTAAATCATTTGCAAGCGGCTTCCATTCTCGACTTAACATTCTACGAAATTGGTAATGCACTTTGGAAAGAGTCTTGCTTGAGGAAGTTTTTAACGAAAAAAGAATCTGAAATTTTGCGAAATAGCTTCCAAACGGTTCTTTCAAAGATAAACATGATAGCTCTCGAAACAACCAGTTTTCAAGGAGTCTTTCTTATTTCAGAAAGCGAAAACCTGTCATTTTACGATGCAAGTTATCTTTTTACAGCAAAAGAGAAAGGTCTTGTGTTAGTTACAGAGGACAAGGAATTAAAGGCTAAAGCCAAAAAATATGTAGAAGTCCAAGATATATCGAGTTTATCGGTTTAGTGCCAAATATCCTGCGCAGGACAAATATTTTGTTAGTAAATTGGTGCTCCCATCCCTCATCGCTGATTGGATGAGTATTCTGTGTTGTGGGAGACTTGCCATTTTTAATGTTTAACAGTGAGTACTACAGGTTTAATTTTAGCTTTCTAACTGAAAGTTTTCTTGTCCTTTGCTGTTAACTCTGGGAATTGAGATTACAAATTTTGCGCCTTTGCCTTCTTCTCCTTTTTCTTGTATGTCCCAGCCGTAGACTTCAAGCATTTTCTTTATCAAGTACAAGCCGCGTCCTGATGAACCGGTGGTGCTGAATCCTTCGGTGAACAGTTTTTGCCTGTGTACTTGAGATTCCTTTGCCGTTGTCTTCGTAGATCAAATTTAGTTTGTCAGCGTTTGGGATTTCAAAGTATATGCTGATTTTTGTGGTGTGCCCGCCGTGTTTTATGGAGTTGTCTATAAGGTTGTAAAACAGCTGCCTAAACTGGTTTTCACTCATAATCAATTTTCTCTGTGCAGTGGCGTTCTCATAAGCTTGCTTTATGCCTGAAAGGAGCTCTCTATATACAAGTCTCAGGATTGCCGTGTTTATTGACGTAGCGAAACGCCCCCAAGTTCAGAGCTTTAACAACTACTTCTTCGCGTCCCTTTCCTGTAAAAATAATAAAGGGCGGATGCTCACCCCTTTTTCTGAGTTCAACAAGAAAATCCAAGCCTGATTTATACGGCATTTCATAATCTGAAACAATTACATCATATGCTTGCACTTCTAGCTTCTTTAAGGCCTCATCTACGGATGCGGCTCCTTCAACGGTGATGGTGCCTTCCATTTCTAGAATATTCTTAGTCACAGCTAAAGCGTCAGCGTCATCATCAACGTGTAAAACGCGTAAACGCTCCTCTCCCATGCGCTTCTCCCTCCAAACCTTATACTTGGCAAAGGCAACGCTGTACCACAGGTTACACGTGCACTACATAATGCCTATAACATGGCTCTCTAAAGGGTGTAACCGCGTTCTCATATTTAATTTTTCTACATTTTACGTATAGCTCGACAAGCTTGTTGGATACTCATAAAAAATCAGCTTTAAACCTCTTAATTCTGTAACTAACTTTTTAAACAAACTCCTTTACATTAACTAGCCAACCACCGATAAGGCTGATAATACTTGGACATCGAAAAACGCATCGAACTAATCTGTAAACCTCCTGCCGAAGAAGTTTTAACTCCCGAAGGTCTCAGGCGTCTCCTCGAAGAAGACGAGCACCCGGTAGCTTACAACGGTTTTGAGCCATCCGGGCTTGTGCATTTAGGCACAGGCGTCATATGCGCCTACAAAATGAAGGACTTCATCGAGGCAGGTGTGCATTTTAAAGCTTACCTGTCAACTTGGCATGCATGGTTAAACAATAAGCTTGGCGGAGACTTAGCGTTAATCAGGAAAGCCGCGGATCTGTTTCGCCATTCATGGATAGCTCTTGGGGTGCCCGCTGACAAAGTTGAATTCATCTATTCTGACGAGCTCTACGATAACCTTGAGTTCTGGGCAAAAACCGTGAAGATCGCCAAAAACTTAACTATCGCTCGAACCACGCGCACTCTGGAAATTGCGGGACGAAAAGAAACTGAAGCACACTATGTAAGCGATTTCCTCTACACGCCTATGCAGGTTGCAGACATTTTCCACTTGAACGTGAAAATCTGCCAGCTTGGTATGGATCAACGCAAAGCCAACGTCGTGGCACGCGAAATCGGCGAAAAGATCGGTTACTGGAAACCAGTGTGCGTGCACCATCACCTACTGCAGGGACTAGAGAAACCAAAAGTTTGGCCAATTCCTGAAGGACAAGAAAAAGAAGCCGTTGCATCCGCCAAGATGAGCAAAAGCAAACCTGACACCTGCATCTTCATCTACGACACACCAGCCGAAATCAAACAGAAAATGTCCAAAGCTTTCTGCCCAGAGAAAACAGTCGCTTTCAACCCCATACTTGACATCTGCAAGTACATTATTTTCCGAGAAAAACCTGTCTTCACCGTTGAACGCCCAGCCAAATTCGGCGGTACAGTACAGTTCGAAAGCTTCAACGAACTCGCAGAAGCATACACAGCGGGAAAACTGCACCCCATGGACCTTAAAAACAGCGTTGCCGACCAACTTGCTGTTATACTGGAGCCAGTCAGAAAATACTTTGCAGCAAACAAAGAAGCAGCAGACTGCTTAGAAACCATACGCAAAGCTAAAATCACCAGGTAAACTTCGCCTTGTCAGCGAAACTAAAAGAAAAAGAAGAAAAACTCCAGCAAACCATAGCTGCGCTGATAGAGGAATCCGCAAAAGGCACTCCCATAATTGTGGAAGGCAAAAAAGACCTCCAAACCCTACGTAACCTCGGCGCCTGCGGTCCAATCTTAACTGTGAAAACAGGCGGCAAATCCTTCACAGAAGCCACCCGTCAAATCCAGAAAACCCACGTTTTAGAGGTGATTCTCCTTTTAGATTTTGACCGACGCGGCAAAGAGGGAACCGCACGCCTCAAACAAAACTTGGAACTTGCAAAAATTAAACCTAACATGCAATATTGGCAAACCCTCTCAGCACTGCTGAGACGTGAAGTTCAATGCGTCGAAAGCCTAAACAGCTACCTTGATACTTTAAAGAGAAAAACCGCTTTATGACCTCCCCAAGCAACCAAGCTGCCTTTTAGCCTTTCTTCCTAACAACGTTTTTACCCCACGCAACCCACAAATCTAACCTGCAGGGAACACCATGCAACCTACTGATTGTCAGCGAATGCACATAGGCTTTGACGACACCGACTCCACCCGTCAAGGCTGCACCACCTACATAGCCGCGCTTCTCGTGGCGGAGTTAGAGAAACTCAAAGTGCGCTTTCTGGACTACCCCAGTTTAGTCAGGTTGAACCCCAACGTTCCCTGGAAGACACGCGGCAACGGCGCTTTATGCCTGCGCGTTGAATACCCTCAAACAGTGGAGGAGAAACTGAAAGAAACAATTGTTAATTTAATTGAGGCACACTCCGACCTCAACTGGAGAGGCACAGACCCCGGCGTTGTTTTCTTAAAGTGCAATGAAGTTCCACAGGAGCTTACCGAGTTTGCCAAACGCGCCACCACAACCATCGTGACGCTCAAAGAAGCTCTACAGCTTATCTGCAAACTCCACGCTGAAGCAATAGGCTACAACACGCAGCGGGGCATCATAGGTGCCCTTGCAGCCATCGGCGAAACTTTCCTTGGAGACTACACCTACGAGTTGATTGCCTACCGCATCGCAGAGAACCGGGGCACCAAACGACAAGTAGAACCAGATTCAATTTTCAAAATGGATCAAGCCTTGCAACCGTACACTTTTAACAACGTCGACTACGAAAAACACCGCGTCATAATTACCC
>JBNVCD010000156.1:0-2911 GCA_050410875.1 Bathyarchaeia archaeon
TGGTGTAAATATGCTAACTACTGGTTTCTGCATGAGAATAAACAAGGTAATTATGGTGCCTAACGAAAGACCTACGATAAAACTTGACAGAAGAAGAATCAAGCTTTGAAAACCCAACAAACACATTAGTTGGCGGGGTTTTACGCCTACAGCACGTAAAACAGCATAATCTTTACGCTGCTCTTCCATGGACAACAACCAGAAAGCTACAAGACCAAAGACTGCGGCGGCCAAGCAAAACAGAGGTATAAAAATGACTACTGTCCATAGCGAACCCAAAAAATCTACGTTACCCTGAACAGCATCGTTTAGATTCACAATAGTTGGGTCTGCATTAACTTTGCTTAAAGCTTCTTCCATATCGCTGAAGGCTCTACTGGTGTCCACCGTGGGGTCAACTGCAACAAAAAGTATATTTGGGCTTGGAAAACCAGTTAAACTGCTTAGTCGCTCTAAAGGAACATACACTACAAAGCCGTTGTTAACAGGGTCAATGCAGACACCTACTATGTCAAATGCGGTATCCTGCACAAGGACACCCTCCGAGAGAGGATCTGCCCGCTCAACTTTTGCCGTTGAGTTCGGAGAATACATGCTTTGAGCTATAGAGTCACCAACTACCGCTTCAAATGCCACATTATTACCTAAAAACCGCCCGTCGACGCGCCAATTTGCGCTAACCCTCTGAGGATCAACACCCACTATAAGAGCTTCATTTTGCCTGTGATCACCTACCTGCATCGTGGCCAAGGTCTGCGGGTCAAAAGTGTAGCTGCTTACTTCTTTAACGACGCCCAAGGTAACTAAGCGCGGATCAACTACTGTTACGTATGGCAAACTGGTTAAAGCTTCAAGAAGAGCGGCGTTTATTGCAAATTTAGTGTCTAAAAAGTTAAAATTTTCTTGTTGTCGTGTTAGACCTGAAAACCTGCCGATAAGAGTCAGGTATTGCTGACTGAGATCTCTGTGGGCTATCATGAAAACATCTTTCCCTGCAGCGTTAGTTACCCATGACGTCGTTGTGTCATGAGCAATTACGCTACCAGCTATGGACACAGTAAGTAAAGTAAAAACTATTGAAAGACAAACCACCACTCTAAGGGTAGTTGATTGACAACGGAACAGGTTTATAGTGGCTAAATTCACAGTTAAACGCCTTTTTGGCAACACTTTGAACTTATTTACTGCTGTTAAACCGAACTGTCGGGTTTCAGAAAGCAGCTCCACAGGCGCACTATGCGAAGTATCAAAAAGCGGTTTTGCTCCAAACACCAAAGCAAACACAAAAAAACTCATAAACACCAACGGTATATACCAAAAGTTTGGCTGCTTCAAGACACTTTGAAAACTACTCAGGTTAATTAAAACATAGTCGGCGGCAATTCCCAACGCTGTTCCGAATATACACGCTGCAAAAGTTATAATGAGCAATTCGGTGAAAAAATACCCAAAGATCAGCCCTGTAGGGCAGCCTGTAGCTCTTATAAGCCCAAAATCGCGTGTTCTCTGTTTCAGAAATAAAAAGACAATGAAGGCCACCATGATGGCGCCTACTGCAAACACCAAGATGCCCATAAAAAATAGAAACTGGTTGAAAGTTGTTAGTAAACCTGCAGTTAATGCACGTTGGCTTGAACTGCGTATCATGAAACTGACCTGATCGCTAAACAACAGCAGAAACAGCGTTGCAGCCACACAAGCGGTTAAACTGGCAAAAGTGAGAGAAGTGTGAAGTTTTCGCCGGCGTAAATCACTTATTGGAAAAGCTGTCTCAGTCATGCTGAGCCGCCAGTTCGCCATTATCTAAAACTAATTTTTGATCCGCTATACTTGTTATTTCTTTGTCGTGTGTAGCAACAATTATGGTTTTGCCGTCTGCTCTCAATTCCTTGAGAATCTGAATTATGTTTTGCCTATTTCTTTCATCCAAGTTACCCGTAGGTTCATCTACTAAAAGCAGCGGCGGGTTATTAGCTAATGCACGCGCGAATGCTACTCGTTGTTGTTCGCCTCCGCTAAGTTGTGATGGAAAATGGTTACGCCGTTGCTGTAAACCTATTTTCTCCAAAAGTTCCTGAACCCTTTGCTCTATTTTTGTCGGGTTTGTTCTTCTCCACTCCAACGGAAAGGCAATGTTCTCTGCAACTGTAAGCGTAGACACCAAATTGTACGTCTGGAACACTATCCCTATCTGACTGCATCGAAAATCCGCCAAAAAGTCTTCTGTTTGCTGAGTTAAATCTGCATCAAATACACGTATGGTACCCGACGTTGGTCGATCAATGCCGCTTAGAATATTGAGTAGAGTGGTTTTACCTGCGCCGGAGTGCCCATTAATAGCAACAAATTGACCATTGGTCACGCTTAAGTTTAAGTGTTTTAGAATTTCCACTTTGGCATCGCCTACCCTGTACGTTTTGCATAGGTCAACCGCGTTTACTACAACTTTACGTGTACCATCACTCATTTGTTATGCCTCAAATTATAAGTGGGCATCTGCACAGAGTTGGCGCCTTCTTTTTTGGTTTCTCAATAGGACCTTTCTAAGTTTAGATTACCTCTGTCACGCTTAATAATGCGTACCTTATCAGGCAACTTATTTTTTTCCCACTCAGCCCAACTGATTTCTTTGAAAGTCCATTTTTTACCAAGATGCGCCGCCACAACGGCATGCTTGTACTCCTTGTCAATGGGGAAAAACTCCTCAAGAAAACGGAACAGTTTGTCAATCTGCTGTTTAGGAAAATAGGCGTAGTATGTAGCGTTCTTAACTTCAAATGCGAAAGCATGCTCTTTTTTACGCGCTATTATATCAGGCAAAGGGTTAAGACTTGGATTGCTAACGGGAACACGTACTGCATTATAACCATTTTTTTGAAGCAGTTTAACCAAGACGTTTTCACTGTAGAAA
>JBNVCD010000156.1:2921-3583 GCA_050410875.1 Bathyarchaeia archaeon
CAATTTTATCTATGTCTTTCAATTTGTCGTCCTCCGGCAGTGGGTTTGTTTCATTAAACTGTATGTGTATCAGATAAATAATTGCTGTTAGACTGTAAAACTGTTTTTGCTTGTTGATGCTTTTGTATACACTCCCGCACGACAGGTGGCTACGGTGGCATTATGGTGATGGAAAAATTGTCTTTAATACCAAAACAACCAACATAACTTATAAAGAAAATTAACCCTGATCATTACGCTTATTGTGACTCACTTAGGCTACATTTGATGCCATCAATTGCCTCACCCTCAAAGGTGTCACTTCAAAAAGAGAAAACGTGAAGTCAATATAAAGGATCTTTGAGCCGTAAAAATAACCTGCAACCCTCAAAACATCAAGCAGCAAACAGCGTGTTCAAGTTTTTGATAACAGACTTTAGTGATTTCGGTGTATTCCGATTTTTTGCGTGGATATATCAAACGCCGTTCACAGCTCTTGTTGTGCATAGCGTAAGCGAGTGCACACAAAACGCCTCAAACACGCAGAGAAAATGCTTTGTTACAGCAAAGTTTCTCACCTTAGACAAAAGGAGCGTGTCGTTACTCGAAGTTTTGTCGAAGAAAAACGGCAAAAACTTGGCATGGAGATTTTCGTAGGTACTTATATGAGGCGCTGGTTTTCA
>JBNVCD010000156.1:3593-3926 GCA_050410875.1 Bathyarchaeia archaeon
AAAAAAAGGTTTAAAAAAGCACTTTTTGGAAATCTGGGCTCAAAATGAGCTTTAAAATTTTTTGCTAGTTGCAAAAAAACCAATGCTTTTTTCACTCCATACAACATTCGAAAATCTACGAACATGTTTTAAGGCGTTTTTAAGGGAAATGCGCCGTATTAGCGGCTTATTGAGCAAAAAGGGCTTTTATGTTAGTCGTATATTTTGGAGTTAAATTGCCTTCTTTCACAGTCAACGCCAACCAAAAAACTGCTCGTCCACTTGGCCAAAGGCACCCCAAAAGATCCTGTATACAAAAGCATCAACAACACCGTTAATCTTACCAGTCATGAA
>JBNVCD010000157.1:0-3898 GCA_050410875.1 Bathyarchaeia archaeon
CCGACCATACATGGTTTTAGTGTCAAAGTTAACTCGGGCATAGTAGCCCTTGGAAAACCAAAAATCCAAAGTTGGCTCAACAACAGTGTAGAGTAGTTTAGTCGGCAACATAGCCGAGTACGTCTCAATATCTGCATCATGTACCGCGAAAGCATACAATTCAAGCGAAGCAATCCCAATGGTTAACCAGAGGTCTCTTCCCTTTCCACATGTCGAAGAAATATCCAATCCTCTACTCTGCAACTCACCCAAAATCTCTAAAACTTCAGGCCTGTTACACCACACAACTTCGCATGGCACTTCAAACTTCTCTGCCAACTTTAAGGCTCTTTGATAATTTGTCTCATCCGCTGAAAGAGCGATGTACACTTTTTTAAGGTACTCACACTCGTTTAAGCCTTCAACAATTTTATGTAAAACCTGACTTTTCAAGTCCTTTTCATGCAAGGGAATTATAACCCCTGTGGGGTACTTGTCTTTCAGAGCTAACATACGGGCTTTAAGCTGCTCAAAATTCATACAGAAGTCATGAATTCTTGTTATTTTACCCTGTTCCAGATCTATGACTACTACCTCCACCAACAATTATTATGTTACTTCTATTTGAAAGAATTTTTGTTCTTTTTATTAGCGTGCTTAGTTGAAGCCTCTGATAATATTTATAAGTATTCCCCCCCGTACTTATTGCGGTAAATCTACCGCTTGTTGTTTACTGAAAACTTTGGGAACACGCCTATGGTAAATCTTTCAGAGATATTTCGGCAATTGCTACCGATAAACCAATCAACTAGCGAAGCTCTCGCCGCGATATTCATATTTGGCTTAACTGTTGCGGTAGGTTGGATAGCCTACTATGTTTTTAGCCACTACTTTTCTATGTGGGCGCAAAAAACAAAAACGAATCTTGACGACGAAATACTCAAAAGCATAAGAACAATGATTGTCCTTTTGATAGTTACTTTAGGCATCTATTATGCTTTAACTTCCCTCTCGCTTATAGCGCCATACGAGGCAGAATTAGCCAAAATTTTCTCGGTTGTCCAAATTCTGCTGGTGGCGTTTGCCATAACCCGAGTAACAAATGTTCTAGTTGATTGGTATGCCACCCGTCAAGTTGGCCGTCAGAATGAAAAAAATAACCACCTTATGTTCATCCTAAAGAAAGCGATACAGCTAGTTGTCTACGTAATGGCATTCTTGGTGGTTTTGTATGTTTTCGAAATTGACCTCTCCGGTGTTGTTGTTGGTTTAGGAGTAGGTGGCATAGCCGTAGCGTTAGCAGTACAAAACACGTTAAGTGACGTTTTCAGCGCGTTCTCGATCTACTTTGACCACCCCTTCGAAATTGGAGATTTCGTTGTGGTAGGAGAGCACAGCGGCACCGTAACCAACATCGGCGTGAAATCCACCCGGATAAAACTGCTTCAAGGTGAAGAGTTAATAATTTCAAACAAGGAGCTCACGTCGACACGTATTAGAAACTTCAGAAGACTCGAGAAAAGAAGAATCACCTTCACTTTCGGAGTCACATATGATACGCCCTCAGACAAATTGAGGCGAATTCTCGACATAGTCACCCAAATAATCAGCAATATCGAAGAAGCTGAACTTGATCGTGTCCACTTCGCCAAATTTGGTGATTTCAGTTTAATCTTTGAAGTTGTATATTACATGAAAGTGCCCGGCTACAGGGAGTATATGGACACTCAGCAAAAAATTAACTTCGAAATTAAGGATGCTTTCGAAAAAGAAGGCATAGCAATGGCGTTTCCAACACAAACGATTTACCTCAAAACAAACTCTGAAAACGTTCCTCTTTCGCAGCAGAGAACATAACTAAGCAAAGTTTGTTTAACCCTTTCCACTTTAACAAGGAAACTACACAAAATGGGCGGGAAACACTTATATTCATTTAACGACGCCATTGACTCGACAGTTGATGTTGAAAGCTTGGCTCACAGGAGGAAAGATGAATGACCGAATCACTATTTGCAGATTTGCTACTGAACCTAGTTGTTATAGGCGTCTCTTTCCTCGCTCTGAATTGGGCTAGCAACTTAGCGATAACTAACGCCCTAAAAGTTTCTGCCATATCCCAGCTAGGGAAAACCTCTGTAGGCTTCACGTTAATTGCGATGTCTACAACTTTACCTGAATTAACCGTTGCAGTTATCGCAGCAACAACAGACGGCGCAGCCCTTTCAGTTGGAAACGTGTTGGGCTCAAACATTTTCAACATAAGCTGCATCATCGGCTTGTCTGCATTGCTCATTTACCTTCGACCACGAAAAAACAAAAGTGAGAAACGCGTTGAACTTAATGTTATTCCAAACCTTGCTAAGTCCGAGCTGAGTAACATACACTTTGGACTCTTCATATCTTCAGTAGTTCCAATGTTGCTGATTTACATTGCCACGGCAACCTGGTTAGTAGGGCTGATTCTCCTGTTAATATTCAGCGGTTACATGTATAGCATGTCAAAGGTGCGTCTCCCCTCTGAAAGTGAAGAAGTTGCTCCTGAAGAAAAAAAGAAACTGAAACGTTACGTGGTACTCACGGTAGGTGGCGCATTAGGCGTTGTTTTAAGCGCCAACTTTCTGGTAGATTCTGCTGTAGCAATAGCTGAAAGTGTAGGTGTACCTCAAACAGTTATAGGCGCAACCATAATTGCGTTCGGCACAAGTCTCCCAGAATTAACCGTTAGCTTGAAATCTGTGTTGCGGGGGCACTCTGATTTAGCCTTCGGTAACCTCATCGGAGCCAGTTTCATTAACACCACTTTAATATTGGGTATAACTTTTTTTGTTCCGCAATTAGTCGGTCAACCGCTGACTATGAACATGAACGTCTTCCAGAACTTAGTTATTTTCTCAATTATTGTCAATTTGTTTTTCTGGTATTTCCTCTCAAGAGAAAAAATAGGCTGGAGAGAAGGCGCAATATTTTTGTTCATTTATCTGCTGTTTTTAGCGACAACCTTAGGTTTTATTAATCCAACCGCAGCGGTAACTTAACGCTGCAACAGTTTCCCTTAGTTGTGTCTATCCTGAGAAATTGCACGTTTTGATTATATTTTGCTTACTTCATGATTCGCCGATTTCACAAGTTTTCAATATTTATTGACATAAAAATGTTTAATATCACTTTTTTAATGCAAGTTTTGTATGTAAACGTAGTGGCAAATCTTTTATTCCCAATATCATAAGAAACCATTAAAGTTACATTATGGAGGAAACTGAATGGCTAAATGTTCGAAATGTGGAACCGAGGTTTCAAAGGCAAAAAAGACTTGGAAGATGGCTGGGCGACCAGATAAATCAGGCAAACGCATGCAACTTGAAATAGGCCTCTTTGAATGCCCCAAATGTAAGACCACATTCCGCGAAGTCTTAAGCAAAAAGAAAATCTAAAGGCGCCGCCACCTACCTCAGATATAACTCCCTCTGCACAGGCAACGTCACATTTGCTTTCCTATTTTTTCCCTCTCATTTTTTTGTTTACGTAACAGCGGCAAAGTTTTAAAACATCAAGAACCACTTGGAACAGGAACTTATCACCAAAAATAAGTTGGAAGACATAACCAATGAACGTTAAAGGTCTCTTGAAAAACGAATACTTCCAAACAGCTGTTTTAATATCCGTCATTTTGCTCATCGTTGTAGGATTTTTTATAGCTGAAATTGCAGGGTTAATCCGTGTAGTCACCACCCCCAGCATGGCGATAGGCTACAGTGGCCCAGGATATGAATGGACACACCCATTTGACCGAACAATCCAAGTCGGCGACATAATAGTGATTCAATCAGTAAACCCTGCAGAGCTTAATGCCAACTACCCCAACAGCGACATAATAGTTTACAACGTTTACTCCTCAGACGTACCCATCGTCCACAGAATA
>JBNVCD010000158.1:0-3852 GCA_050410875.1 Bathyarchaeia archaeon
ATATTGTTTTCTTAATTTGTTTGAGACAGCAGATCTTTCAAGTTTAAGAATCGACAGTTAAGCAGCGCCGCTTTCAGGCTATATGTGAGGCAATTCATAAAAAGCTTTCAGCACACTACATTTGTAGTGTGTGATTGTTTGAAAGTCACAAACGTTCGCGTATCAGACGAGCTTATTTCAGACGTGGATAAACTTGCAAAACTCCACGGTCTTAACCGTTCTGAGATTATTCGGCAAGCATTAACAGTTTATGTGCACCTCGTCGAAAACACGGGCAGCATACTTAGACCGGCAGCCTTTCAAGTAAAACCTTCTCAGATTTTGTATCAACGACGGGGTGACGTAACTATTCTCAAAGTGCCAACTGGACACGCGATTGTTGTGGGATCCACTTCGTCAGGCGCTGTAGGCTCAAAAGAAAGAGACAAAGTGAAAGTTCAAAGCAGAGTTTTAGGAAAATTCTTAGCTAGAGTCGCCTTAATGGACGTCATCACGACCGGCGCGTTTCCCTTACTGTTATCGGTTACCTTGGGCGTGGAGAAGGAACCAACAGGGCGGGAAATTATAGAGGGAATAAAACGTGAAATTGCTGTTTTAGGTCTTGAAGCTAACCAAGTCATCATGGATAACACTGAGGACAATTTCGGTACAGAGCAAACAGGCGTTGGATTAACCGCCGTGGGCTTCGCAAATGAAGCGGACTTACAGTTGGGTAAAACAAAACCAAGCGACTTAGTGGTGGCAGTTGGAAAACCAAAAGTTGGCTACGAAGTTATTCAAGGAGAGGTAAAAGGAGAAATTGCAGACCTTAAGACGGTGATGCTGTTGTGCCAAAAAAAGTTCATTCACGAAATAGTGCCTGTGGGCACAGCTGGCATAGCTCATGAAGCAAGAATGATGGCTTACTCTGTTGGGCGCCAACTTAAAGTTTCAGAAGAAGCAAAGTTAGATTTGGAAAAAACGGCGGGACCCGCCACCGTTGTGCTTGTTACAGTTGATTCCGAAAAACTTGGGGAGCTAAAGGCGCTTCTTGGAAAACTTCCAGCCACAGTTGTTGGAGAAATACTCTAAAACAACCAAAGAAGAAATTTGTTCCACATGTTGTTTTTACTGTGTTAAGCAGTTAAAGCTGGATTCAGACACTGTTAAAAACCTCAAGTACAACCTTCGCTGCATCTGCAAAAGAAGAAGGGACGTAAACTGCTGAAAGCAAGAGAACTAATGAAGGCGTTTAAGCGCTTATTTTTGGTGGGGGTTTAACCCGTCTGCCTAGCTTTATCCGCAAAGCTATGCGGTACAATTTCCTCAATGATTTGACGAGTTGCTCAACGCTGGGTGATTCACTGTAAATAATTGGGATATGCTCGTACACTGCAAGTTGAATTGTAGCCTCGTCGGGTTTTGTTTTGTGTAAAACCACGAGTCGGGGTTTGAGGCTGCTGACTCTAACCACCATCATGGAAAAGCTAGGGTTCTCCACGTTAGTAAATATGAGTGCGCGTTCAGTTGTTGCTCCGAATAATTGTGTGTATTCGTGTCCACTGAGGGCTTCCACGGCTTTGCGGCTGTCAACAACTGTGTAGCCATGAACTTCTTTTACATAGTTTTCTGTACCCGCCACAACTTCTCCGTTTATGGCTTTACATAGATATTCGACGCGGACTGGAATTGGAAACTCACGCAGATCCACAATTGCCATACTGGGTGAACTGGTCAGTTTGGCGAATTCTCTTAGGAAGCGACTACCTTTTTCCTCGTCAATTTGAAGCAAGGCCAACACAAAGCGGCGAATAAACTTGGCACCTGGACTTTTGCGTCTACCACTTTCATAATCGCTGATCACACTGGCAGAAAGTGACATTTTCTCGCTGAGGATAATTTGAGAAACTGCGAAGAGTTCTTGCCATTTACGCATTGTCGCACCTGGCTTACTTGAAAGTATGATTTCTCCCGCTATTCGACGAGCCAAAATTTCGCGGAGACTTGGAGAAACAGACATGAAGAGCAACCTTTGCGTTTTCACTTCACCGTTGAAATATAAAACTGTACCGCTTTTTTCTGTAAACCACTCAGTGCACTTACCCGTTTAAACACAAAAGTTAATGCTTTCACTGCCTGAATAATCATAAGGTGTAACATAGTGTCCTTCAAAACTAAGATTTACGAAGTTTCCCGCAAAAGACAGTCCAACATAGTCTTAGCGTTGGACCTTCCGTTCCAAAGTCCAAAAGAACGCGACAGCCTCCTCGCTAAAGCACAACACATTCTTGACAGGGTAAGCTCACATGTGTGCGCCGTTAAAATTAATCACCACCTTACGCTACCGCTGGGTGTCTTTGACGGAGTTCAAACCTTGATAAATCAAGCGCACAAAGCAGGTTTGCCTACGATTATGGATGGGAAAATTAACGATATTGGCGCTACTAACCAAACTATAGCGGAATACTATTACGAAGCAGGTTTTGACGCGCTTATAGTTAACCCATTCATCGGTTGGGAAGAAGGATTAAAACCAATTTTTGAGGCTGCAAAAAAACGTGAACGAGGAGTAATACTGTTAACTTACATGAGCCACAAAGGTGCAGCAGAAGGCTACGGACAAACAATCATTGACGCGGCAACCATGGGGGAAATTAAACAATACCTTGCTTTTGCTCATAAGGCGCTTAAATATGACGCGGATGGCGTTGTTGTAGGCGCCACGGCGCCTGACAAAATCCGAGAGGTACATCAAATTCTCGGCTCAAAGATACCCATATACTCCCCTGGCGTAGGCGCCCAAGGTGGCGACGCATCAGCCGCCATGAAAGCAGGTGCGTCTTATCTTATTGTTGGCAGAGAAATTGTGCAGGCAGCTAATCCTGCAGAGGCAGCTGAAAAACTAAAAATGTCTGCAAAAACAGCTACTTAAAAGGCTAATCAGGAAAAAAGTGAAGGCTTACAGCTCTGGCTACCTGCCACGTTTTTCCCAAAGTTCCTTCTTTAACAGATCTCTAACTGACGATCTTATAACGGAGCTTCGGCTTGGGTACATATTTGCTCTCACAAGTTCATCTAGGCCTTCAAGATACGCTTCGGGTAATAGTACAGTTACTAGTTTCACGCTTAATCCTCCCTTTCATGTTATGAATATAACATGTGGCAAATATAAAATTTGACCTGCCAGTTCTGCAGGAAACGCTAACAATTATCCAACAATACACGTATGAGGGGTAGTACCTTACATTGAAGGGCAAAATGTACAGTTGGTTTCCATAAAGAGCGCTGGTTCTATATTAAGCACTGTGTAATTGAAACATGGGCTGTGAATGTTTTGGCGCTCTCTGTGACGGATGAACTGTCGCGGGGGATTGGGGCGTAACATAAAATATATCTTTTCCCGAAAGTACTTCCGCTATATAAACCCCATAACATGCATGCGGAAGCTCACAGATGACAAGAAACTGCTATGGTGCCTAAGGCAATATCATCAAGGAAAAGAATCCCAGAAATGGCTCGCCTGCTATCTTGGAGTCTCAACTAGACAATTTAGAAAACTCTACTCCAAATACAAACAAACCGGACAGCTGCCAAAACCAAAAATGGGCAGACCCCAGAAACCTACACCTCAACATTGGGAAGACCTAGTTGAAACCCAATGGAACAAAACCCACACCAACGCCTTCTACCTTGAAAAAATAATCGATTTAGAACACAAACAAAGAATACCTCACAATACCATACATAAGATTATGCTTGCAAAAGGCTATGCTTCTGAGCAGGAAAGCAAACAGAAGAGACGCAAACCATGGATCCGCTATGAACGAACTCATTCTTTGTCAGCTATCCATATGGATTGGCATATAAGCAGAG
>JBNVCD010000159.1:0-3842 GCA_050410875.1 Bathyarchaeia archaeon
ACGAAAACACCGCTGTCAAAGCCGCAGAAAAAGCCGTAGACTACATCATTATCAACTGTGCTGACTGGCGAGTTATTCCGCTAGAAAACATCATTGCCCAAAGCCGCGGCAAAAGCAAACTCCTCCCTGAAGTTTGTAGCGCTGAAGACGCCCGCTTAGTTTTGGGAACGCTAGAGCTGGGAACCGACGGCGTAGTTCTCAAAACATCCAGCCCTGCGGAACTCACAAAAACCGTAGATGTAGTCAAACAGCAACTCCTGAAGCTGGACCTCACGTCTGCAAAGGTCGTCGCTGCAAAAGCAATCGGAACCGGCGCCCGCGTCTGCGTGGACACCTGCGATATAATGACTCAAGGCGAAGGCTTACTTGTAGGCTCGCAGTCAGCAGGGTTATTTTTAGTGGAAGCTGAAGTCCACGAGAACCCATACGTTGCCCCTCGTCCATTTAGAGTCAACGCAGGATCCATCTCCATGTACACTTTAGGTTCACTGCAGAACACACGGTACCTGTCCGAGCTTAAAGCAGGCGACGAAGTAATCATAGTCAACCGCGAAGGAAAAATTAGAAAAGCAAACGTAGGCAGAGTAAAAATCGAGTTCCGCCCCCTCATCCTCATAGAAGCCGACGCGAACGGTAAAACAGTCAAAACTATCCTGCAAAACGCTGAAACCATACGCCTCGTCACGCCGAAAGGCTCCAAACCCGTAACTGAACTCAAAATGGGCGACGAAGTGCTGGTCCACGTAGAGGCGAAGGGCGGAAGACACTTCGGCATATCCGTGCCGGACGAAACTGTGATTGAACGATGACTCCACAAATCTGCGTGTCAATCCTCCCCAAAACCTTAGTTGAAGCCATGAAGCTTGCAGCTAAGGCGGAAGCGTCAAACGCAGACTTAATCGAAGTCAGAATGGACCTGCTTGATTCCCATCTTGACCTGTCAGCTTTGAGGGCGAAAACAACTCTGCCTCTTATCGCCACAGACAAAGCTGACCGAACGGAAACTGAACACCAAAACATATTGCAGAACGCGGCGCGAAGCGGCTTCGAATACGTTGATTTTGACCTTTCAAAACTAAAGACGCCCGCCGTCAAAGCTGTTAAGGCGATAGGCGCAAAATGCATCGTTTCCTTCCACGACAACACCAGCACACCCGCAACTAAAAAGTTGGGGGCTGTGTTAAAAAAAGAACTTGCCTGCGGCGCGGACGTGTGCAAAATCGTGACTACTGCAGTCAACATCGAAGATAACCTCAAGGTACTCAACTTCGTCGCCGCAGCCTCCGCCAAGGCAAAAACGGTGTGCTTCGCCATGGGAGAACTGGGAAAACCCAGCAGGGTCCTTTCGCCTCTCTTTGGCGGTTTCTTCACTTTTGCTTCTCTGGGGCGTGGAAACAAAACCGCGCCGGGGCAAATGACCATTTCCGAGATGAAAACTATCTACAACCTCTTGGGGCTCACATAACATGAACCTGTCAGGAAAAACCCGCGTCTACGGCGTCATCGGCGACCCCATAGCTCACAGTCTAAGCCCCACCCTTCATAACGCGGCATTTGAAGCCCTAAAGATGGACTGTGCGTATTTAGCTTTCCACGTTAAAAGCAGCGAAGTAGAAAACGCCCTCCGTGGCATGCGCGGTTTAGGCATAGCAGGTTTAAACGTTACCATGCCTCACAAAAGCGCTGTGCTCCCCTTCCTCGACGAAGTAGAACAGACAGCACGCTTTCTTGGCTCCGTCAACACAATCAGCAACAGGGACGGCAAACTTTTAGGTTTCAGCACCGACGGCGTAGGCGCCTTAAACGCCCTCAAACTGAACGGCGTAGACCTCTGCAGCAAAAAAGTGCTTTTGCTAGGCGGGGGCGGAACAGCCAAAGCTGTAGCCTACGCTCTTACGCGTGAAGTAGGCGAATTAGTGATTTTAAACAGGTCCCCCCAAAAAATAGCTCCCTTAACCGAAAGCCTCAACAGGCAATTCAAAGCTCAAGTAGCCGGCGGGTTGCTTGAGCCAAGTTCTCTACGGCAAAACCTCCAAGACGCCGATGTCCTCATAAACGCCACCTCAGTGGGTATGTATCCAGATGAGGCGCACAGCCTTGTTGAGCCCAGCTGGTTAAAACCCGACTTGACAGTAATGGACGTCGTCTACAACCCCGTAGAAACTAAGCTGGCAAAAGACGCAAAAAACGCAGGCGCCAAAGTCATCAGCGGCGTTGAAATGCTCATTTACCAAGGCGCAGCGTCCTTTGAAATCTGGACAGGCAAACCGGCGCCTATAGAAGTTATGCGGAAAGCGGCGCTAAAAAGGCTGGAGGGCGCGCAAACTTGAAGGGGCAAGCCTCCGCTTTGGTTCACGGTGCAGCAACAATCGTTAACGCCATCGCTCTTGGGAAAGGCGTAGCCTTCGGTGTAGACTTGTGGACGAAAGCCCAAGTCAAACTGACAGCCGAACCCATGATCATCAAAGGCGAGATAGCTTCAGACCCAAAAGAAAACACCCTTCTAATAGAAAAAGCAGCTGCCAGGGTCTTTAGACACTTCAACGTGGAAAAACAATTCGGCGCCACAGTTAAGACTACCTCCACAATCCCCATAGCCCGCGGCTTAAAAAGCAGCAGCGCCGCAGCAAACGCTACGGTGCTAGCAACTGCAGCAGCGTTAAACAAGCAGCTCGACGACATGACCGCCATCAACCTTGCAGTTGACGCCGCCTTCGACGCCAAAGTAACCGTGACCGGCGCCTTTGACGATGCATGCGCCTCCTACTTCGGCGGCGTCGTAGTCACAGACAACCTAAAACGTAAGCTGGTCAAGCGGCTTCCCTTCAAAGATGACCTGCAGGTTCTGTTTTATGTTCCCCACAAAAAATCCTACACCGCCGACTCCAACGTGGAGCGCCTCAAAACTGTGGCTCCCCTAGTCAAAGTTGCCTACAGAGAAGCGTCAAAAGGCAACTTCTGGACAGCCCTCTCACTCAACGGCATCGTCTACTCTGCAGCGATAGGCCTTGACCCTTCCCCCGCCTTGGATGCGCTGAATGCAGGCGCAACAGCCGCCGGTTTATGCGGCAAAGGCCCAGCTGTAACCGCTGTCGTCACTAAAACCCGCGTTGACCAGGTGAAAGCCGCCTTGCAGAAGTACAGCGGCGACATATTGCAGGCGCGCCTAAACGAAAACAAACCCCAGGTTGAACTTGAGTCATGACAAACGTTACGTTAAGAAAAACATCAACGTTAAAAGGCGAAGTCTACGCGCCACCCTCCAAAGCTTACACTCAGCGAATGCTCATCGCCGCAGCGCTCTCGCAGGGAACCTCTAAAGTTGCAAATCCCTTGCTGTCTCAAGATACCGAAGCTACGCTGCGCTCAGTTAGAGCTCTAGGCGCAAAAATCACTTTTGCAGGCGACTGCTGGACAGTTGAGGGCACAACTTCCATCCAAGGTTCAAAACAACCAGTGGACTGCGGCGAATCAGGCGCCACCCTGCGTTTTATGGTTCCCATAGCGGCGCTAGCAGCGCAACCAACAATCTTTGTGATGAGCGAATCGTTGGCTAAACGGCCTATAGAGCCGCTGCTGCAGAGCCTAGAAAAAATAGGTGTGAAAGCCAGCCTGCAAAACGTAGGCGGCAACCCTGCGGTACGCGTGGAAGGCGGCGGAATACAGGGTGGCACAACGGATATGCCCGGAGACGTAAGCAGCCAGTTTGTGTCAGGGTTAATGTTCGCTTGCCCCCTAGCAAAAAAGGACACAACGTTAAAACTCACGTCGCCGTTGGAGTCCAAAGCTTACGTGCAAATGACCCAGGCAGTGCTAGCGCAGCACGGCGTAAAAGTTGAAAT
>JBNVCD010000015.1:0-15912 GCA_050410875.1 Bathyarchaeia archaeon
CTCGCGCGAACTTTCGCATGTTCGCTGTTTCGGTGTTTTCAGTCACTTTTTGCACCGAAAACAAGAGAAAGTGGCGTAGTATTTATAGTTAGTCATCCTTTGCCGTCCGAGTAACTCTGAGTTGTCATCCCTCGCGGTCAATTTAATGCCTTCTCTTCATCCGGCAACAAAAAGTTAGCTGAACCAAAAATAAAAGCCTTCCAAGAACTTGCGGCTTTACCTGAGGCTTGAAATCATCTTCTGGCGCGTCAAAAGCATAATTTTCCGCCTATTCGAATAAGACTTAGCATGGTCGCTGAATTTTTCTCCAATCATGATGGGGTTTGCCAGCCCCACGTCTGAAGACGCCGTGTCCAAACTAATGAGAATGTTCACGCCGATCGTTCTGTTCCAGTCACGGACCCAAACAACCTGCTCATCTTTCCCTTTCTGAACAATAAGGTCAAAGTAACGCGTGACGCCGCTAAAGCCGTCCAAACTTACCGCTTCACTTTTAACTTTGTAGCCTTCCTTTTTGAAGTAACTAAGCGCTAAATCCATTAACTGTGAACCTGCAGGTTTACTCGCCCCACTCAAAGCAACCCCTCCAATAACGTTAATTGCGAGTTTGTGGAAAAGTCTTTCGCTAGGAGAAGCATCAATGCCCCTTACTTTCATCGTGCGATGCAATAAATGCAGCGGTTTACTCCTTGCCAACGCAGAACAAAAAACAAAAACATGCCCCTACTGTGGAGGGCATCTAAACATAAACCGCTGCAAAAGACTGGCGTACTCAGAAAACGTGTTTGAGGCATCTGAAATTTTACGTAAACTTAAACTTGCACAAAAATCAAACCCTAAAAAGCCTGCGCCATAAAAATTTACAAAAATTAAATCAAGTAATAGGAGACGCTGTTGCTTTGGGGCGGAGAACTTTTTAAAGCGACACAGCATAAAGAATAAAAGGCTGTTGAGTATGCAGAAAGAGAGCGCACTTTTAGAGGTATTGCTTCTTTTTCTTGCCACCGTACTTTTAGCAAGTAACGCTGCTGCTCTTACAGTCGGCGTGAAGGCAGGTGACTGGATAGAATATCAAGTTGCCATAATAGGCAACATACCTGAAGAACACAACGCAACATGGGCCAAAATCGAAGTCACCCAAGTTCAAGGCACCGTTATCAACTTGACGGTTACTACAACTTTTGAACATGCTTCTCCCCTCGTGGAGTCAGTTGTTCTAAATCTTGATGCAGGCATCTTGGGTGACTGCTTTATAATTCCAGCAAACCTCGGCGTGGGCGACAGCTTTTTTGACAGCAGACAAGGCAACCTCACCATAACAAGCGCCACGCAGAAAACGGTTGCAGGCGCAGCAAGAACCCTAATTTCTGCAGCTACAACAGAAACCGCCTATTTCTGGGATCAAAACACAGGCGTTTTAGTTGAAGCCCACACAGTCACCTCAGATTTTAACATGACAACCAAAGCAACTAAAACCAACATGTGGCAAGATCAGACAGCTCAAGTAGTCCTTTATGTTGCTGCCTTCGCGGTGGTGGCGCTACTTGTTGCAGTGGCACTTTTTGTTTTTCGAAAGAAAAAGTTGGCTTCCCAATGACACCGAAAAAATCTTACCGCAGAGGCTACCCTGTTGCTGTACTGGTTGGGCTAAATGCAAAACAAGCAGTAGTGTGGCGTATCTTTAGTGGCGTAGTGAAAGCCGAAAAAACCATACAATTCAACGCTGACGTAGCTAACTCTAAGGCAATGTACCTTTTTAACGAGGCGATCGTTAATGCTTTACGCCCCACTCTACAAAGTGGTGTCCGCAGCATCATCTTGGCAGCACCTTCACGCACAAACTACGCTGAACAGTTTCTCCGCCACATAAAAACTCACCATACCTGGCTTATGCAAGACTCAAACAGGGCAATATTTACAGAAATGACGGGCTCCGCAACTACCCTTGCAGAGGTTACAACTCTCACGCGTGACCCAAAATTTAAGCAAATTGTTACTCAGACAACGCAAAAAGAAACAGAAAACCTCCTTGAGTTAATAGAAAAACACCTCAGCGCTTCCAATGAAACGCCCTTGATTTTGTACTCTTTTGACGATATAGAAACACATATTTTAAGCCCACAGAAAAAAGACGAGTGCCAACCGGAATATTTACTGTTAACTGATACATTTCTTTCAACTAACCGCCAAAAAAATCGCTTGCAACGGCTGATTCAAATTGCCGCAAACAAGCAGATTAAAACACGAATAGTAAAGACCGATTCACCTGCAGGGCAACGGTTAACACAGTTTGGCGGCATGGTCTGCCTCATAAAATTTCCCGCCACTTAGGAGCCCCAACTCAAAATTCTTAGCTATTGCTAAAATATGGTGTTATAATAGAGCTAATTATACTTGAATTAGCAAATTTTGCCTCAGATCAGTTTTGCTTGTTTTAGCTCGTCTACACTTAATTGTCCTGAATGTAACGCCGTAGCTACAAGAACTCCTGCAATGTTCATATCCTTAAGTAAAAGTACATCTTTTATGTTGCGAACTCCGCCGCCTGCTAAAAGATCGACATGAAGGTTATCCTTGAATTTTCTCAAAAACGCTGTATCTACGCCTTCTTTGCTGCCGACTCTTGTTAACTCTAAAAGGATCATCTGTGAAACGCCCATTTGCTGCATCGTGAGCGCCAATTCCAAAGCATCCATGGGCATCGGCGATTCAGATTTGCAGAGCACTTTATTTTTCATCAAGTCAAGGCTTACCACTATTTTTTCGTTTCCAAAAATGTTCACTGCTTCTTTGACAAAATTCAGGTTCTGTAACGTTTCAGTCCCTATGATTACTTGAGCTACGTTATTCTGAAAGAGCGATTGCACCTTCTTTATCTCCGTTACCCCCGCGTCAACTAGAAGATGCAAACCCGTTTGTTCAACGATGTCTCTCAGTACCTCTGTGTTATCGCCTTTGCCCAGTATGGCATCTAAATCTGCAACGTACACTTTTTTGAAGCCCAACTCCTTGAACACGCCAGCAACAACTATAGGGTTGGTGGAGCTGCACAGTTTACTCTTCAAGGGCTTGTAATCCACACGGTTTCCTTTCACGGCGTGCACTACTTCATAGTTCAAAATGTCAACCACGGGAATTATGTCCAAGATGCGTCCTCTCTTTCTAAAATACGTGACATTGCAGCAAAAGATTTAAGGTTAAGTAATTCTGCATCATCGCTAGGCAGGGAGCAGATTTTCTTGAAGTTGCTGGTAAGCCCAATGGATGAAAAAGAAGCCTTAGAAGCGATAGCTGGCGGCGCAGATATAGTTGACGTGAAAAATCCAAAAGAGGGACCTTTAGGCGCCAGTTTCCCATGGGTAATAAAAAAAATTAGAGATCTCACCCCAAAAAGCATCGAAGTCAGCTGCACCATAGGCGACTTGCCAAATTTACCTGGCACCGCCTCGCTGGCTGCGCTGGGCGCAGCAACCCTTGGCGTTAACTACATCAAAGCAGGCTTATACCATGTGAAAAATAAAGACGACGCGGTCGTGTTGATGCGAAGCGTAACTAGAGCGGTTAAATCGTTTGATTCCTCAATTAAGGTTGTTGCCACAGGTTACGCTGATGCTGCAGATGTAGACGCTGTTAATCCACTGCTTGTTCCATCAATTGCGCATGCATCCAACTGTGACGTAGCCATGATAGACACCGCAGTCAAGGACGGAAAAAACTTGTTTGACCATTTGTCTTCCCAGCAGCTGCAGGTGTTTGTCGATGAAGCCCACAGCTTTAATTTGAAAGCAGCGCTGGCTGGCTCAATTAAAAAAGAGCACGTCCCCCTCCTTTACACGTTAGGCGCCGACATAATCGGTGTGCGAGGCGCAGCCTGCACCAACGGAGACCGCAAACACGGGCACATTACTAGTCAGCGGGTTCGCGACTTAATTCAAACCCTCAAAAACGCAGAAAACCACACTCTCGCGGGGCTTAATTTTCATGCAAAATAAACCGCTTAGCAGAGCAGAAGTTTTAGCTCGGCTTAACATGGCGCAAAAAAGCGACGAAAAATACGAAAATGGAAAAATTTTTTGCTCTATGTGCACCAAACCTCTTCCATTTGCAAGAAAAGCTTATACCTTTTTTTGGAGTCAAACCTTGGCGACAAGGCACTTTTTTCAGGAAGTGCTCAGCTAGAAAAAGAGGTTGTGGCGGCGCTAGCGGAGCTTCTTCACTGCAAAACCGCTGTGGGCTTTATTGTCTCAGGAGGAACTGAAGCGAACCTGCTAGCTATGCTTGCTGCAAGAGACCAAGCAAACATCAAAACTCCTGAGGTGATTTTGCCGGAATCCGCGCATTTTTCGTTTCACAAAATTTGCCGCTTACTTAAATTGAAACCTGTTATGGCGCGTTTAGACTCAACTTTCCGAGTCGACGCAAAACATGTAGAGCAGTTAATCACCAGAAATACCATCGCTATTGTAGGAACCGCAGGTTCTGCAGAACTTGGAGTTGTCGATCCAATTGATGCTTTATCCAAGATCGCTGTAAACAATCACGTGTACCTTCATGTTGACGCCGCGTTTGGCGGACTTGTGCTGCCCTTTCTGGATTACACAGGCAACTCTGCTCCTGATTTTGACTTCCAACTTGAGGGTGTACAGTCAATAACTGTTGACCCCCACAAGATGGGTATGTCAACAATACCCGCAGGCGGAATTCTCTTTCGAAGCAACACCTACCTGAAGTACCTCAAAACAGAAACACCGTACTTAACCGAGCACGCACAGTACACATTTGTGGGCACGCGATCAGCGGCTTCGGTTGCAGCAACTTGGGCAGCTTTTCAGCTTTTAGGGCGCGAAGGCTACCAGAAAACCGTGAAAAACTGCATGCAACTAACATTGTTTTTAGCATCGAAGCTCGAAGAGGCAGGTTTCGAAGTTTTACTTCGACCCACATTGAACATTGTGGCTTTCCGCGGCGCGAACTCCAAGATGCTCACAGACAAATTGCGCGCACGTGGCTGGTTTGTCTCATATGTTCCTCGGTTAGACTGTATACGCGTCGTTATTATGCCCCATTCAAAAAGGCAACATGTAATAGAGCTTTTGCGGTGTATCAACGAGTTGCAGAAGCAAAACGGGTCAAAAAAACTTTAAGTGGTTACTTTCCAACGATTGCATAACGAGGCTGCTTAACCTTTGCATATACTACTCTATGAGCACATTTCCAGCGGAGGCTTAGCGGGAGAAGACTTGCCTGCAAGCATATTAAGCGAAGGCTTTGCTATGCTCAACACAGCAACCGCTGATTTTCAGGCAGCTGGACACGACGTCACAGTTCTTTTGGACTCAAGACTTGCAATTTATGGCGCGGCGTTGAAAACAAAAAACATGTTGGCTGCATCCACAAAGGAAGACGCAAAAAAAACGTTACTTAAAACCTCAAAGGAAGCCAACGCCACATTAGTGATCGCTCCTGAATCAGATCAAGTTTTATCTTCAATTGTAACACAGTTGGAATACAACAACGTCCAATCTCTAAATTGCTCACCCAAAGCGATTGAGAAAGTTTCAAACAAAGCAAACTTGCAGACGTATGCGGCAAGTCTTGGCTTGCCTGTCCCTGAGACATTGCTACTGAGCAGCACAGCTACAACACAAGAAATTACAGCCGCCATTACACGGCATCTGCAGTTTCCAGTGATTTTAAAACCCACTGATGGAACAAGCTGTTCCGGTTTAAGCGTGATTGACAGTCCAAGCCAGATAAGTACGGCGGTTAATAAAATCAAAAAATTCTCTGCAGATAAACAGTTTATAGCTCAACAATTCGTGGAGGGTGTAGCCGTTAGCGTCAGTGTTATTTCAAATGGTCATCAAGCTTTACCCATAAGTCTTAATAGGCAATCGCTCGTTTTGAAGGCACCTGAAGCTGACTCAGCCTATAGTGGCGGCGAGGTTCCTTTTGAAAGCACCATTAAAGAAGCAGCTTATTCGGTAGCAAAAAAAGTAGTCGAGTCCACAGATGGCTTAAACGGCTACATAGGTGTGGATTTAGTATTAACCGCTGACACTGCTTTTATTTTAGATCTAAATCCCAGACTTACCACGTCCTATGTTGGGCTAAGCAAAGTTGCCTGCTTTAATATTGCTCAGGCAATAGTAGACGCGGTGGTCAACGGCAAACTTCCAGAGGCGCCTACATTGTCAGGTTACTCTTGCTTTTCCAAAATAACGTTACCCAAACCGCCTCTATCAGCTTTACCTCTGATTTATAAGATGCCAGGGGTCATTTCACCGCCGTTTCCTCTGCAAGGAGAAAAACAAGCTTGTGCTCTTTTGGAAGCGCACGGCATAACCGTGTTTCAAGCTCACCGTAACCTCCAAGAAGCCAAAGAACAATTAATACACGCCTGTAAAGGAGACCTCTAACATGGTTGCCGTCTTAGGATGGGACATAGGCGGCGCAAACACTAAAGCTGCCTTCATTAAAACAAAAAAAGGCCAAGTTATCGAATTCAAAACAGCCATTGAATACTTCCCATTTTGGAAAAGCAGCACTAACCAATTTTGCGCTCTGTTAACTAAACTTAAAGATGCCCTCTGCGGGTCAATAAAACTTGACTGCGTAGCTGTCACCATGACGGCGGAGCTTTCGGATGCTTACCGTACCAAACGTGAAGGAGTAAACCACATACTGAACTGCGTAGCAAAGATTTTCACAGACAGCCAAATTGTGGTTCTCTCTGTTAAGGGGGACCTAATACCCATCGAAGTTGCTAAAGAGGTTCCTCTTGAAGTGGCGTCAGCAAACTGGGTAGCCACAGGCTGGCTGGTTTCACAGTACCTAAGTGACTGCGTAGTTGTCGACGTTGGCAGCACAAGCACCAGTATAATACCAATTGTCAACGGCAAAGTGGCGGCGTCTGGAAAAACAGATTTAGAAAAACTTGCCCACGGCGAACTTGTGTATACAGGTAGCCTACGCACCAATATAGCGGCTATTGTTTCGTCAGTGCCGTTGCGTAAAAGCAAAGTACGCGTTTCATCAGAACTATTCGCTCAATCAGCAGATATACATGTGGTGTTAGGCCACATAAGCGAGGCAGAATACACCTGTGAAACAGCTGACGCTAAAGGCAAAAAACGATCGGACGCTTTGGCAAGGATAGCTCGCGTAGTTTGCGCAGACACAGACATGTTGTCAGAAAAAGAAATTGCCGAAATTGCACAGTACACCTACACTGCGCAGCTGGCGCAAATTGCAGAGGGCATAACTCAAGTCTATTCAAAACTGAACCCGAACGCAAAAACCACTTTCCCCCTTGTTGTTACAGGCTTAGGTAAAGAGTTTCTGGCAAAAAAAGCCGCTGAAAAAGCCAACATCAAAAAGATTATGGATATAAGCGAGTTCCTCCCCGCTTCAACTGCGATGCTTTCACCTGCTGCAGGATTAGCTTGGATGACCGCTTCAAAGCTGGAAGGAGAAAAACTGGTTTGGATGCAGTGATTAAAATCGGCGGTAGCCTCGCTGAAACACCTGACATTCTGAAGCTTTTATGTGCTGCCCTGGCTAAACTCTCAGTTAAATACCAGCTTTTAATTGTACCCGGCGGAGGCAAATTTGCCGACGTAGTTCGTGAATACGACAGACGATTTGCCCTGCCAGCTGAGGTAGCGCACAGATTAGCGATTGCAGCTATGGATCAATATGGCGCTGTACTGTCACAGTTGATCCCTAATGGGTGCCCCACTGAAAAACTAGAGGATATCCCTGTTTTTTTAAGCAAAGGACAACTGCCAGTTTTTCTGCCTGCAAAACTTCTTGTTCAAGAGGAAACATTAGACTCTTCATGGGACGTCACTTCAGATTCAATTGCCGCGTTTATTGCAAAGAAAGTTAACGCTGCAAAAGTTGTGCTCGTAACAGATGTAGACGGCATTTTCACAAAAAACCCCAAGCACCATGCGTCTGCGCGGCTAATGCATGAAGTTTCAGCTCAATGGTTGCTGTCACAGCCGAAAAGAACAAGCGTGGACAAGTTTTTGCCAAAATTTCTTTTAAGGCACCCGCTACCTTGTTATATTGTTAACGGCCACTATCCTGAACGAATTGCCGCCATACTATCAGCTCAGAAGTCAACTTACACATTGATAAAGTTATAAACATGGACATTTCTACAGTACTACGAGAGAAACCATTTTGGAACAATCTGCTCCCTCGCAAGTTGCAATCGTTAAAGGTGAACGCGGACACGAACCTGTTTTTCAAGCACTTGACCTCATAAACTACAAGGCTGCCTTTGCAGGCTACAACCAAGTTCTCATTAAAGTAAATTTCATCACGGACAAAACATGGGAAACAGGTGCAACCACAGACCCTATTGTCGTAGAAGCCCTCATTAAGAAGCTGAAAGCTTTACCAGTTAAAATTTATGTTGTAGAATCTGACGCCTCTTTAACTAACGCAGACAAGGCTTTCGTAGCAACAGGTATGAAAGCAATGTGTAGCCGCCACGACGTAGAATGCCTAAATCTGAGACACCTGAAAGACAAAACCAAACTGAAAATCCCAAACGGCGAAGTTTTAAGCAGCATAACCATTCCCAAAATTGTTACTGAATCAGCAATCATCAGTGCCGCAAAACTCAAAACTCACACAAACACCACCGTCACTTTAGGCATGAAGAATTTATTTGGTTTACTTCCTGACAAATTCAAAGCTAAATATCACGCATTAGGCATAAGCAACGTAGTCGTAGACATAAACACCGTCATTAAACCAGTTTTAACCGTAATCGATGGATTTGTGGGCATGGAGGGCAAAGGACCGATTAACGGCACTCCAGTAAAAATGGATCTAATTATAGCTGGGACAGACGTCGTCGCAACAGACGCGGTTGCCAGCCGAGTGATGGGTATGAAGCCATATAACATTAAACATATCCGCAAAGCCTACGAGAAAGGGTTAGGTAACATAGAAAAAATACAAGTTTTAGGCGAACAAATCGAAACTGTGGCAAAAACATTTAAGCGAAATTGAAGCTTAACGTGGCAATGTGAAAAAAGAAAATTATTAAAGGATAAACAACATTGCTACACAGCATCTTAAAGAGGTAAACACCTGTGAAAAACACCCTTTCTGTAGCAAAATTTGGCGGCAGCTTGCTTGACACCGAAGGAAAAGGCATCCCCAAAATTCTAAAGCGCATAAAAGAATTAAAAAAATCAGATTTAAATGGTCCAATAGTAGTTTTTTCAGCCCCCACAGGCTGTACAGACATGCTTATTAAAATTGGCGAATCCTACGCTGAAGCATCTTGCCCTGTTTCCACTGAGCCCATATTTAGTATTTATGAACGTATAGCCCAAACCTACGTAAAAGACGCTTACGCCGCGCAGGTAAATGCCGCGTTGGCTAATTGCAAAAAATTAACTGAAGACTCATTAAAAGCAGTCAACAAACGCTTCAGTGGTCACATAAAAGCCAAAGTTCTAGCACTCGGAGGCGAGTTTTCAATGTCTGTCTTGATGGACTACGTGATGAGAAGCCACGGGTTGGAATCGCATTGCCTTCAACTGCAAGAGTGGCCTATTGTTACAGACGACAATTTTGAAGATGCAACCCCCAATTATGAATTAAGCAAAAAACGCTTACACTGCTTCGTAGAGCCACTATCCAAAGGCAAGGTAATCTCTATGGCAGGTTTTATGGGTGTAACCTCCGATGGCTTAGAAACCATCTTGGGCAGAGGCGGCTCAGATTTAACAGCAGTGTTTACTTCTTGCCTACTCAAAGAACAATACGCCACAAACACCTTGCTTTATAAAGACGTGCCTGTCCAGAGCGCAGACCCCAAGGTGGTTAAAGGGCAAAAAACAGAACACGTAAAAGCTCTGACCTATAACGAGGCGCATAAAGCATCTATGATGGGCATGAAAATTGTTCAGGGCTCAGCTATCGCGCTAGCCCGCCAATTTGAGCAGCAGCTACTTGTAGTGCCCATTGATGAACCCGCCAGATATTCCGTAATACAAGCCAAAACAGAAGACCAACCTGTCGTTAAATGCCTAACCGGCAAAACAGGCTGTGCAATATTATCCATGCATGACGAAAAGAGTCGATCTTTAGAAGACTCCTTGCGAATCTGGGAAAAACGGAATGACTTTATGGATCTAGGCGCGGAAACACTGGAGACAGGCGAACGTATTCGTGACTTTTTGTTTTTAGACTCTGATTTTTTGAAGAAGAACGAAGAGAAACTTGAAGGCTTTGACGAAAAGCTGACAATTGAATTTGGCTTGGGCGTCGTCACCTTAATAGGCGACAAAATGAAAGATTCCCCAGGCGTGGCTTCGTCAGCAATTAGTGCCATCCACGGCATCAACATTAAAAGGGGCATCTTTGCCCCTCATACAAGCCAGATAATTATTGTTGTTGAAGAAAAAAACGTGAAACCCGCGGTTGCCTCGATACATCAGAAATTAGCTGAATTAAACAAAAATGAAACTTGACAAAAGCCATGGATCGTAAAGTACGTTAGAACCTTTTTGCTAACTTTTTTAGCTTCGCAGTACCTCTGCAAAAGTTACAAGTTCAACGTTGAGTGCGGGTTTGACTGCTTCCGAAATGCGTGACGCGATTATGTGTTTGATGTTCTTTTCACTGGCTATGTCAACGATTCTTTGAGTGATGATACCGTCAAATATCACAGTATCCACGCCGTTGAGCTGTTGTAGTCTTTCGGCTAATTGGCTGACAGGCATTCGCTCCATTGGCTCTGCATTCTCATTCAGCAAAATTGCTTCAAGCGAACCTTGAAGGGATTTAGCAGCTTCGATTATCGGTTCAGGGAATTCTAGCTTTGGCTTTTCCGACTTTTTAGGTTTGAAGAGTTCAGCAACAGCAACGCGCTTTTCTAATGCTTCCGCGATTTCTTTGCAGTTGCACTCTTCAATTTCTTTACCTCGAGGAGCGCGCCCAACGTATTTTATGTTGGTTACTTGTAAAAGCTCTTTGAGAATCAAATCTCCGCCTCGGTCGCCATCAAGAAGAGCCGTTGCCTCTTTTTCTTTAGTTAATTTTTTTATAGATTCTGGAATTTTAGCGCCTTCAAGCGCAACAGTGTTAAGGATACCACACCGCATAAGGTTTATGATGTCTGCACGGCCTTCAACAATGATGATTTCTTTGCTGCTTTCAAGAGCGGGACCAGCAGGAAGCTCGTCAGGACCGTACTTTTCTACTTTGCCCATTTTCATTGTGTCACTAATTTCCTTGTAAACCTCGTCAACAGAAGGCATGGATTCAACATTCCATTTATGCAAGATTTCTTTAGCACGATCAATGATTATTTTACGTCTTGCTTCCCTGATGTCTTCGATCTTGTCTAAAACAACTTTCGCGCTGCATGGCCCTACGCGGTTAATGCTTTCTACACTTGCCGCTATTAACGCGGTGGACACACGATCTAAGCTAGTAGGTATGGTGATTGCACCAGTTGTTCTGTCGTTTTTGCTGTGTAGGTCAATTTCGATTCTGCCGATGCGACCTGTTTTTTGAAGTTCTCTAAGGTCAAGTTCGGGTCCAAAAAGGCCTTCTGTTTGACCAAAAACTGCGCCTATAACGTCAGGTTTCTCAACGACACCGTCTATTTCAAATCTCGCGTGTATGACATACTTTATAGTAAATGTTTGGGATTGTCCCGTAAGCGTTATCCTCCTAGTGATGTTTTAAGGATTTCAGTTAGGTTCAATCGCACGATGCAAAGTTATTGCAACATGTGATTATTTCAGGTTACTGTTACCTGACCTAATTTAGCGTTAGCGTATTTAATAATACTTGTGGTGTGCAACCAGAACTTCGCGCAGAGTTGAAGATATTTTGAGGTATTTTTGCAAATTCAAAAAAGTGTTTTTGCCCAAACTGAGTCTAAGCCCGAATGTTGCCAACAACTTTCAGCCAATTGTTGACTTACCGCCATTTTTCTGCCTCGTTTGATACTATCTCCCGAGACGGAACTGCGCAGTAGGTCATGGACCACTGTCCCTTGTTGGCACATTCCAGCGTGCTTCTCAGCTTGGACTGAAGTAATTTATGCTTAAAATATAATATAAAGTTGTTTGAACAGGCAAAGAGCTATTTGGAGAGTAAAAAAAGCCATTTTTGACAGAACTTGTTAAAATTAGGCACGGACTTGTCGCCAGATCACGCTAAAGATGGAGGCTATATAAATAAGCGTGCTCCTAAAACCTTGAAATTGGCATGTTAAAGCTTCTAGTTTTAACTTATATATTTTTGTTTGCCAATTTTTGCTCTGTAAACTTGCAAATAGTGGTTACTGAACGTTCTCAGGAATGCATACAGATGCAGATGCGCGAAAGTCAAAAACAATTCAGGGCGTTGGCTACTAAGAAAATTTTGGTATTTATTTAAGGTTGAGTGTATATTTTTAGGTTAAAGGTTTCCCGATGACAAGTAACCGAGACGGCGTAAAATTTGCGCAGGATCTGAATGTTTTAGTTGAACGGTTAACAACTGACATAGACGATATTGCTATTCATAAACTTAATAGTCTTCGTGACGCCCTCCTTCAGTTGCATAGGGAAAACGTTGTTAAAATTAACCATTCAGTGATGGAGCTTGTTTGTGCAAAATATCTGATCCTTAAAGATTACACCGTAAAACTTGAGCAAAAACTAAGCGATATTTTGACATGTGATCTGTACGCCACAAAAGGTTATGGTAACCTAATTGTGGAGATCGAAACAGGTTATATCCCGCCTGAACACGCCATGGATCCTTTAACTTACACTTACGCACGTTTAGCAAGTAAAATAATTCGCTACAGTTGCTTTTCAGGCAAATTCGCCATAGGTATCCCGCCACACTATGTTTTGCCGCTGCCCCGTGTACTTACTTTGCCGCCGAAGAAAAGAACGCCCCAAGCTGTAGAAGAAATAAAAAACTTGTGCGACTGGTACTATCAAAATCCTCCGGTTACTGAAGAAGGAATAAAAAACGCTAGAATTCACGAGATTTACATAATTGACGTAGACCGAACTATGGTTCAAGCAATGGATCCCACGACATACATGAAGCGCGCCTTACATAAAGGCGTCATATTCACACTTAACGAAGAACCCCTCACAAAAAGATCTAAACCTGACTATCCACCGCGTTACATCGAAAAATTAGATAAATACCTCCTCAGGTAACTTTACAAAACTTGAGTGCAAATCATGAGCTATTACGTATACATCCTTTTATGCAACAACGGTAGCTTCTACACAGGCTACACAAAAAACGTCGCCCAGCGAATCAAATTGCACTCAACAGGTAAAGGTGCAAGATACACAAAGGCTCATCCCCCAAAAGAGGTTGTGTATCTTGAACAGTTCCCTTCAAGGGCAGAGGCAATGCGCCGAGAAAGGATAATTAAAAAGCTTAATCACAAACAAAAAGCTGCGCTTTGCCGCCATGTACAAAAACTATAGCTGTCAATTTTCCAATAACAGCCTTACTTTTGAGATTAATTTTGAGTCAATATCTCAGTTTCATAAGTTAGTTAAATAGCCTAGACGTAATATGTGCCAGAAAAATGGAGGAACCTCTTTGCAACAAAACCCTTTATTTGGTGATAGAGCAACACTTGAAAATCAAATGGCAACCGTGTTTGCGGATAAAATTAAGGTGCTTTCGACAGATTTGCAAAAAATATTGATAGATGACATGATCACAGCCTTTGAAAATAGATTAAAAGTGTTAAACAAAGCTCAAAGAAACATCTAATTCAAATGTTAAATAACAGAAAAGACCATGGAGTCTTAATACATAAAAGCTATATACTAAAAAAATAAAATTTGAGTCACCAAAATCGCTGTGGGACAATGAGACGCTCTAAGCTTGAGATGTATATTGACATTTTGAAGGTGCTGGCGCACCGTGGCCCACTAAAACTCACCCATATAATGTACAAAGCCAACGTCAACTGCAGCGTGCTCAAAGAGTACCTAGACTTCCTCATAAAACAAGGACTCATCGAAGAAAGAACCATCGGAAAGCGCAGGGTGGTTTTTGCAGTAACTCAACGGGGAATAACAGTGCTGAAATACTTCCGAGAGCTCAAACAAGTGTTGCCCATAGTTGAAGAGGCAAGGAACCAACCTTTAGTACCTTTTTAAACGGTGTTTGCAAAACTTTTTTTGGCTTTTTTTTAAATCCGCTGAGTAAAAATAAGTATTTAGTTTTCGTAAGACTTAATAAACACTTTTTTGCTTCTTTATGCTGCTGGAAAATGGATATGTGGGGTTTTACGTGACTAAAGATGAGTTGTTTAGTCGTCAGCCGATATCAGTGTTAGAGAAGATTCGAGAAAATTTGGAGCGGTTGAATGAAAAGATGGAAGTTATGATTGAACTACAAAAGCATGAGCAGCACAGCGGTTCAGCACCTATTAGTAGTGAGGCACCATTAGATGTGATGACTTTGTTGTCTATGCCTGATCATCTGCGGAAAACCGCCATGACTGTTTGCCGTTTTGGCAGAGCCACAGCTGACGAGATTGCGCTGCAGACGGGACGTGCGCGTGCTGTTGAGAGTGCCTATCTGAATCAGCTTGTAGTGATGGGTTATTTGAAGAAGGAACGTAAGGGTCGTAAGGCATATTTCTTTGTGGAAAAATGTTGAGGCTTGATTAAATATGGGCAAAATAATTGCAGTTCATTCCTATAAGGGCGGCACTGGAAAAACGCTGCTTTCGGTAAATTTAGCAGCTACATTGGCTAAGCAGGGCAAAAAAGTTTGCTTGTTTGATTTGGATTTCCGCGCGCCTAGCCTATTTGCGATACTTAAACTGGAGCATGACGAGTTCTGGTTTAATGATTACCTAAACAACTTATGCGATATAAACAAAGTTCTCGTAGATGCAACGTTTAGAGTTGCTGGGAGAGGGCAGTTGTTTGTAGGTCTTGCAAATCCTGACACTGAGGCAATTAGAGACATGTCTGCTAAAGACCGAAAATGGGAGATGCGCGCACTTGGACGACTGTTGCACCTCAGAAACGCTCTTCTCGCCGACAAAGGATTTGACTATTTAGTCTTTGATACAAGCCCTGGACTGCAATATTCCTCTGTAAACGCTATTGTGGCTGCTGACCTAGTTGTTGTAGCAACAACTGGCGACAGATCAGATGTTGACGGCACCAGAAGAATGCTGCAGGAACTGTATAATTTATTTGAAAAGAAAACAGGAGTGGTCATCAACAAAGTGCTAGATTTCAACTCAGAAACGCGCAAAGAAGAGCTCTACGACAGAATTAAAAACATCTACAAAGTACCCTTGCTAGGCTTAGTGCCGTGTTTCTGTGATATTCTGCGTTCAGAAGGCCGTTTCATATTTGCTGCAGACAAACCGGACCACCCCTTTTCGCTACTATTAGATGAAATGGCAAAGAAAATCGACGCAAATGAACTTAAATAGCTCCCCTTCTATTCATGCTACACAACCTCTTTCTGAAAATCTAAACCTTCCAGCTAAACTTTAATACTCTCTTCCTCAGCTGAGTTGCTGTAGTTGAGAATTTTTTAATAAAATGCCATAGTTGACGACTGTTTTTTCCACGTTTTTTCGAAGTTTCTCGAACCTTATATAACTGCGAATTTGAGAATCACGACAATCTACAAGGTAGGTTTTTCGCCTAATAATAGCTGTTTTTTACATTGTACCTTTGGTGCAACCTGGTGCTTCTATGAGCGTTTTACATTTTTTGGTTTAATTCACGACAAAATAGGGCCTTAATGCTCTCTGAAGGAATGATTAACGGTTTTTATGCCTCTCGAAAAATTCTCGAATGGACAAAATTTAAATTAATGAGTTAAAAAATTTTGGAGAAAATTCTTTAAATAAACACAAAGCCCTAAAGT
>JBNVCD010000160.1:0-3768 GCA_050410875.1 Bathyarchaeia archaeon
ACATAGATCACCTGTTGGAAGTTCAAGAAGAAATCGCTAAAATCAGCGGTATAACAAAAATAGACTTGGAAATAGCAAGAGCAGCCAACAAGTGGCCTACGCCACGACAGTACATCTCAACCTTCTAAAAACAAACAGGTTTGCTGGAGCAATGGCGAGGAGAATACTCGGAGAGAGAATGAAACCCCTAAAAGCTTAATAGTTTTAAATGAACTCCGCCAAAGCTCACTCAGCCCAAATTTCCATTTCTACATGTCTTCTTAAAAAAGAAAAAGGAGGAGGGGTTGTGTTGGTTTATTTGCGTTTGCGCAGGAAGACTGCGGCGACTGCAACAACGACTAAGACGACGGCGACAGCGGCAGCAACAACGTAGACGTCCATGCTAGGCGCTGGAGACTCAGGCTCAGGAACCACACTAGGCGAAACAGAAGGCGTCGGAGCCACAGTAGGCGCAGTTGTGGGAGCAACAGTGGGTGCGACGGTAGGCGATGCAGCAGGAGCTTCGGTGATGCCTATGGATGTTTCAGCTGAGGAGCCGAAGTATGAGCCGGAGCCTTCGAAGGTAGCGATGATTGTGTATTCTCCTGGAACTGGCGGAGTCCACATTTTCTTGAACATGCCGGCTGTGTCGCTTGTTACTGTGCCGATGTTTTGGATGTTGCCGTTGGGGTCGATGGCTGTGAGTTTCACTTGTACGCCGACAGCGTCAGTAGGCATGGGTTTTTGCATGTAGAGGTACTCCATCCAAGCGCCCATGCTTTTGTCGGACATTGCTGGGACGATGTTGAATTTGCCGTCTGCAACTAGTTTCTTGGCACCTGCGCAAACATCGGTGACAAAGCCTTCGATCATAACGCTGGAGCCTACGGAGGTTACCTTGGGTGAGGCGGTGACTGTGGTGGCGCTGGGGCCTTTGCCGATGCAGTAGATCTGGTTGTCGTAGACGTTAAGGTAAGCCATGTAGCCGTCTGCGACGGGTATGCCTTCTTCGCCAAACGAGCCGATGGCGACCCAGCTGTCAAGGGTCCAAAGTTCCTCGCCTGTGTAGGCGTCGATGCAGCGTAGTTTTGAGCCTTTGTATGGTGGGGCGTTGGGTGAGTGCTCGCTTGTGTAGGCGTAGATTTTGCCGTCAGCGATTGCGCCGATAAACAGTGGGTAGAGTCCCCAGGGGGTTTGGTCTCCGCTGAAAGTGTTGTTGTACTTCCACTTCAAAGCGCCGGTCAACTGGTCAAAGCAAAGGATTTCTCCACCGTAGCCGCCAACGTACAGGTTACCGTAAGCTGGGAAGCCTGGCGCGGGCGGGTGAGAAACAGTGCCGTAGTACTGGAAGTCTCTGAAGTCGCCAACTGGACCCCACAGTTTGTTGCCGTTGTCTAAGCTGTAGCCTGACCACTGCATCGTTTCTTTGTCAACCATAGTGAAAACACGAGTTTTGGGGTCAACGGTGCCAAAGGCGCGGGTGAGGTTACCTGCTGGTGCAGGGTACGCTTTCTGCCACAAGATTTGGCCACGTGAGGCGGGTTTGAGGCTTATGGCGGTTACTGTGTATGGATCAGGTGTTCCGAAACTGATGAAGGACGCCATTGGTGTGCTTAGCAGTAGTAGGTCGTCAGGTATGGCGCGGATTATGCTTGAACCTGCTGGCAATGCAGGTATTGAAACGTTCCACGTGTAAGCTTTTGACATGTCAGCGTTTTTGCCGACGGGGCGGTATTGGTATGCGTCTGTACCGGTACCTGGTATTGAGACTAAGGGTGTAGTTGCGCCTGCTGATGAGTTCCACATGGCTAGCCAGCCGTTGCCGAGTGTGAAGACTAGGGCTTCTCCGCTTGGACCGTTGGCGCCGCTGCCGTAACCACCTAGAAAGCTGGCGCCGTAGCCCGCTTGAACGTTAGTCATGTTAAATAGCCATGCGCCCGTTCTGGCGTCGTATACGATCCATTTTGCTGGAGTTGGCGGACCAAAAAAGCTGACTCCTCCTTCAGTTTGGATGAGGTAGCCGTTCATGGCGCCGTGTTGGTTCATTGACTCATAAAGGTAAATCATGCCAAACGTTGGTGAAATCGCGTTGTTTGTCCACAGTGTCTCGCCGGTGCGCAGGTCAACGCAGGTGTATGGTCCACTTGTTGGGTTGTTGCCTAAGGGTGTATCGTAGTAGAGTCTGCCGTTGATTATTATTGGGTTGCCGAATCTGCCCTCGTATGAGAGACCTGTGTAGTAGGTTACGTCAGGAATAAAGTAGTTGGCTGAGTCGCCTACTATGCCACCGTCTTCTAGGGGCTTTGTCCACATTATGTGTGGAGTGTTAGGTGCAAGACCGTTTGGTTGAACTTTGTCAAAGTTTGCAGCTCCGCGGAGATAGTTTGATGCGATGCTGCCCCAAGCAGTGTTTTGGCCTTCAATGGGTCGAGTCCAGTAGCTGGTTGGCAGAGGATACGTTGGTGGATTCTGCACCGGGTTTGCCTGCACAGTTAAAGTTGTGGAGGTGCTGCTTGGCATGTAGTAGTCGCCGATGTATGCGTCTAAGCCAAAGCTTGGAGTGCCAGGTACGCCTGTTTCGGGGTGGTAGAGGCTAGCGGTTTGACCTGGGAAAGTGAAGAGGAAGGTGTATGTTCCAACTTGGTCAGGAGTGTACAATGTGGCGTAAGCTGAAGTGGCATCGGAAATGAAAGGACCAAGAGTTTGCTGGGATCCATCAGGTTTTGTGACTTTCACCGTAAAACCGGTCCAACGGTCGCCACCAACGCCTCCTGCGGATGGTGGAACTTTGTCAATCCACATCACTATGAAGGCGGTTTGGCCGACGCCGATGGGGTCGGGTGAAACTACGAGGTAGGCATAGGTTGGTATGTTCCATGCGGGAGTGTGTGCTGAGACAAGGGGCAACGCAGTTATGGCGGCAAAACCTATGAGAAGCAGCAGCAATGGAATAGCAGCGATTTTGGTTTTGTTTTTTATATTATTCGCTATTATGTTCAATACTAATCTCTCCTATTTTCTGTAGGTAAGGGTACACGTAATGCTCTTTTAACTTTTACGCATAACACACCTAAACTCTTGAGAAAAACGCACTTTTATCAGCATTCCAAGTCACAATTTAAGATAATTCAACTAAACTTCAAAATCAAGTGCAAAAAACCAAATAACCACTGAGCACCGGCATTAAATCTTTGAGGATAGAAAAAGAGAACAGCCATCTACTTAGTCGAGAGGTTGGACTAAAAAAGCGTTTGTTAACTGTTTCTGCCGTGTTACTAAAAAAGAAAGAAGGGGAGTAGCGGTTTTACTTGCGTTTGCGCAGGAAAACCGCGGCGACTGCAACAACAACTACGACGATGGCGACGACTGCTGCGATAACATAGACGTCCATGCTAGGCGCAGGAGACTCAGGCTCAGGAACCACACTAGGCGAAACAGAAGGCGTCGGAGTCGGTTGAGGAGGCGTCACTGTGGCAGTGGGGGTACTTGTTGGCTGAGCTGCTGGTGCTGGATCTACAACCATGTAGGCGGTGTTGTATGATGGCCAGTATGATTCAGTGCCTTCGAATGTTGCCTTGATTTGGTAGGTGCCTTCGACAGGGGGAACCCATGCTATGCCAAAGTTGCCCATCAAGTCTGTTGTGGCTGTTCCGATGTTTTGCAGGTTGCCGTTGGGGTCAATGGCCGTCAATTTAACGGTAACACCTTTTGCGTTGGTTGGAAGCGGCTGCTGTTGATACAGATACTCCATCCAGGGCGTCATGTACTCGTCTGCGACAGCTGCTTTCC
>JBNVCD010000161.1:0-3756 GCA_050410875.1 Bathyarchaeia archaeon
CGAATATGAAGCCTAAAACTAAGCCAATTATAAAGCCCAAACCAAGCGGCAAAATTCCAAGCAGCAGAGTGCCATACTGATACACTATGGGCGTATAGGTTACAGCGAGGTCTTTCAAACTGCCAAGAGTTAAGCCGAAGAAGCCAAAGTAAGCTATTACAACTGCTATGACGGCGGCGATAATTGCCCATTTAAGGAATTTTTTGACGAGGAAACCTACAACTAAGCCAACGATAAACGGAATAGCCATCACCACAATTGTCGGTATACCTGCCAAGGTTCCGCCGGTAATAAAGCCAAGTATGTCTCCCAGCATATTCATGGGTGAAACCATTTTTCAAGTTCACCTCCCGTTTTCCGCTTAAACCAAAATCCACTTTATTATTGATGTCAGTACTTATATTTTGCCATAAACAGTTAAGTCGATAGAAACTGGCAACAACAATTCAAACTTCATGTAACACGTGGTATAAGATATGGCGCAAGCTGAAATCAGTTGGGATTTATCTGAACTGTTTTCGTCATTAGACGATTTTTCCGTTGAAAAAGCACTCTTTGAAGTAACAGCGTTGGCTGAAACGTTCAAACATAAATATCGAGGAAAAATTGGCACTTTTACCCCGCAAAGCTTGCTTTGCTGTCTCAAAGAATTAGAGGCGTTTGAAGCTAAACTTCAGACGATTTCTTTGTATGCAACACTGGCTTTCTCAGCCGATATGACTTCGCGTAGGACTCAGGAACTCTACGACCGAGTCAACAAACTTGAAGCCCAAGTGGGCAAGCAATTAGCTTTTTTCCCAGTGGAATTGGCTGGCCTAATCAAGAAAAATCCCCACTTTACTGAAGAGCCTGTTTTAGCTAATTACAAACATTGGCTAGACCGTGTCCACCGACGAGCAGCACATTTATTATCCGAGGTTGAGGAGCAACTTATCGTCGAAAAAGACCAGTTTGGCGTAGACGCCTGGGCGGAACTGCAGCAAAAATGGCTCAACACCCGTCTCTTTGAAGTTACCGTTCTGGGCGAAAAAAAGCTGCTCAGTTACGGCGAAGCAAACGGTCTGTTGACTCATCCTGACCGCGCAACCCGAGAATCAGCAAACCGCGCCATATATGGTCTGCTTGGTAAAGACGGTGAAATTTTTGCTGCTGCCCTACGAAACATCTGTAACGATTGGGTCTGTGTTTCTGAACGGCGACGATACACTTCGCCTATGGAGTCAAGCCTTTTAAGTAACGACATTACCCAACCGATAGTAGACAGTTTGCTGCGTACAGTTGAAGAAAACGTTAACCTGTATAGACGCTATTTAAAGTTGAAAGCAAAACTAATGGGGTTGCCCATCTTGGGGAACCACGACATCATCGCGCCTCTACCAAACGCTCCTGTCTTAAGGTTCACTTTTGAAGATGCACAGCGCCTTGTCACAAGCGCTTACAGCAAATTTGACGGCGAATACGCCGCCGCAGCTAAGGAAGTTTTCGCAAAACGCCACGTGGACGCTTCACCCCGATTTGGAAAACGAAACGGCGCGTTTTGTACAAGTTGGTACAGCGGTAAATCGTCTTTCATACTTACCAACTTTACTGGCTCACTGAACGATGTTTTCACCCTTGCGCATGAACTTGGACATGCAACCCATAACTACTACGCGCAGCAGCATCAAACTCTTCTAAATTCGAATATGCCTTCGGTCGTAGCAGAAACTGCTTCAATTTTCGGCGAACTTTTACTATCCGATTTACTTTTGGCAGAAGCAAATTCAGATGAGGAACGCAAAGCAATCCTATGTTTAGTTTTAGATGAAGCCGGCATGGTTATCTTCCAAGTCACTGCTAGAGTTTGGTTTGAACAAGCTTTGTATCACAGCATACAAAAAGGTGAATACCTCGACTACGCAGCCATCTGTAACCACTGGACCTTGGCGCGGCACCGCATTTACGGTGAAGCTGTAGAATGGCTCCCAGAACTGGATGCAGAATGGACCATAAAGCCGCACTATTACATGGCAAACTACCGTTTCTACAACTATCCCTACGTTTACGCGCAGCTGTTTGTTTACGCGCTCTACGAACGCTATTTAGAAGAGGGCAAGTTGTTTGCTTCCAAGTTGAAGGATGCTCTGTCAGCAGGTAGCAGTCTGTCGCCTGAACAAATTGGTAACTTACTAGGCGTAGACGTTACAGAAAATAGCTTTTGGCAGGTAGGCATGAAGCGGTTTGAACACTTTCTGGTTGAGCTAGAGACAATCAGCGGCAAATGATTAATAAGAAAGAAAACTAAAAGTCTTTAGCTTGCGCAAAATATGCTGCGGTAACCAAGCCAGGTCAAAGGTGAAAGAACGCGCATCCTGCGCATTCCACTAAGGACTCAAGATCAAACTTGACCTGATTGGACAACAGATGGGAAATCCTTTCCCGTAGGGGTTCGCAGGTTCAAATCCTGCCCGCAGCACCAATCAATCAGGTGTTAATTCTTTTATATTCGGTTTGTCAATGTTTCATTTAAAATTATGAGTTACTTTTGTATGTTGAATTAATAGCATTTACCAAAATTTGTTTACTGCATCGTTCCGCTATGTATGCGTGGGTGTCAACTGGAAATAAAAACTGTACAAATCATAAATAGTGCGCATTTATCTTTCAATTTAACTTTTATGGTTGAATTACGGTTGTATCGCTGTCTGCGCTGTCAATTTAGATAAACTGTTGCTTCTTGGTTTTATGTTACTACCGATACGTGGCGTTAAAGTATAAACTGGTGAAATAAGGCTTTAATTTTTCGAATACTTGGGCTTCTTCGATTATTTTTCTTTCAGCTGAGTCACGGTCAAGTTCCCATGTTTCCTTCATAAAAACTGCTACCCGTCCAATCCAAAGTACTCTTAAGGCATCCACAATTAGCGCCCTTTCGGTTGGAGGCATGTGATGGAATTTGGCGGCAAAAGAGTAAACCGTTTTTGCCCAGGTTTCTGATGGAAGGTCAGCGTTTTTGAATTCTTTTTTCATTTGCTCAAACTTGCTCAAGAGTTCATTACTTAGTACTTTTTTGTAAACGGTAACGTACTTGTCAAAATTATTTGTAAACGCGTTTACTGTGCCTTGAAAGTCCACTTCAACGGGGTCAGGTACAGCAGTATATTTGCCGTCGCCAACACTTTCTACTTCTGAGGTGCCTTCGACTTTGGTCCATGCCTCTTCATACTGTTCAATGCAGGTAAACATAGTGCTAATTACCTGCCTGAACATTGAAGCTAACTGGCTTGAAGGATCTTTTGGGTCGTGATTCTTGACGCCTAATAATGCCTGCTTTATCTCAAAACCTGTGGATAAAGCAGTGTGTGTTTCGAATATGTCAATTCCGAAACGGTGGACGTCAGGATAATTCCACATGGGGGAATTCAAAATTGTATTTACCATTTTAAGAGACAACCCAAAGTCTCCGCCTATAGGTTGCCTGATTTTTTTGCCGTAAAGGCTGGCAGTAACGGGGTAACATAGAAAATTAGTGATTGTTCCATCATACTTCCGTCTATTATAGAGGGGTGAGACGAATTCTGTTCCGTTTAATGTGGGTGTAATCAGTAACTTCATCCATTCAGGCGTTATACTTCGTAGGTCTGAATCTACGAGGGCAACGCTTTTGACGTTTAGGTGCTGAGCGGCTTCAAAAATGGCTTTAATAGCTGATCCTTTGCCCGGCGTACCGACGTATATGGCTGGAATTAATCTGACTTCTGATGGCATATGCACTGC
>JBNVCD010000162.1:0-2637 GCA_050410875.1 Bathyarchaeia archaeon
CTCCGAGATCGCCTCTGACACCTCTGAGGGAAGATTAACATTTTTGTTTTCTTTTGGGGCTGTAGCAGATTGATCTACCATTTAACTTCTATTCAAAAATAATAGTTCGCAAATAAAAGTATTAGCTAAATACCTAATTTTTCGAGAGATGCTTTGGCTAAAAAGTTAGCTTAGCGAACCCATGATAATATGCCCGTCGTCAAAAAAGCTAATCACAAGTTTTTAATAAACAATTCAAGCTAAAAGAGGCGCCTAAGGAGTTGAAGCCAAACGGCACATGGGTTGAAACATGAGAAAACATAACAAAGAAATAAAACAGGACAATATATGTCGAATAGTCGCTCGTTTGCATATAGGGGTTCCCCGTCTCAGCAAGGGAGCCCCTTTTGGAAAATCCATGAAAGCATACTGGCACTCTTGGCATGGGAACAATAACTTTCAAATAACTTTTAAAACAACTGGGACTGCTTAAACTGAGGAGGGGAACTAAACTCGAGTCATGGCGCCGGGAGGGGGATTTGAACCCCCGTGGCCCCGAGAGGCCACAAGCTAGTTGGTGCCTGCTAAAAAGCAAGGCATCTCCAGGCTTGCTCCCTGCCTGGCTAGGAGACCCCGGCTCGGGTTTTCTGGTTAATCATGCTTGAGCGTTTTATTAAAGATTCTTCACGTAACTTAAACCTTTACGGTTGAATGTTCTTATAAATGTGGAACTCTTAATGGATATGTGGTGTTGTGGTTATGAAACAGAAATCTGGTGTTTCTCATGGAAAATCTGGTTGCCTGTGGTTGGATGAGCTTAGTACTGTGGAAACTAAAGAGGCTGCGGCTGCGGGTACTGTTGTGATTTTTCCCGTTGGGAGTGTCGAAGAGCATGGTGACCATTTGCCTCTTTGCACGGATAGCTTGCAGTCTGAGTTTGTGGCGGTGGAAGTTGCCAAGAAAACGGGGTGCCTTGTTGCCCCGCCGTTGAGGTATGGCATTTGTAACGCAGGACGGAATTTTCCAGGGACACTTTCGGTGGAGTTTGATTCATTACATTTGATTGTGCGCGACATTCTCTCCGAGCTTGTGCGAAACGGTTTTAACCGTATAATAGTGCTGAGTGGGCATGCGGGTTCGACGCATATGGTTGCTTTGAGACTTGCAGCTCAAGAGGTAGTCGCACAAAGTGCAGCGGTACCTACTAGGCGGAAAACGCGGATAATGGTGTTGTCGGACTTCGAATTTGCACTGGAAGTTAAGGAGCTTGATTTCCCCGACGGTGATGGTCATGCAGGCGCCGTGGAAACTTCCAGGGTGATGGCTGTACGGCCTGATCTCGTCAAAACAGTGGGTCAAGCCAGTTTTCCTAAGATGCCTCGCTTTGAAGTTGTTTGTGACCCTGAAAAGTACTTCCCAACAGGGGTTATAGGTGACCCCGCTAAGGCTTCCAAAGGTAAAGGTAAAATCATAAATGACTACGCTGTTGAACAGGTTGCTAAGCTCGTAGCTGAACTTAAAAGCAGCTAAAAAGGTAACTACTGTTTTTTTGCTGTCAATACTCGGTAGCCGCTTTCTATTGCTGAAACCTCAAAGTTCCCGAAAGTGTCATCAAAAATTTGAGGCAAAGTTTTTTTTCCGATTTTTGAGCGCACTACCATTTGGAAAGTGGCTTTGCTTGCCATGACGGCAGCTGCACCCCGGATAAGAGCCTCCACAGTTTTCATACCTGCGCTCACTGGAGGATTCGATAGAACGCAGTTGAAAGTTAACGCTTCGACGGGGTCGTATAAGTTGCCCTGTCTCACCTCCACGTTTGACGCGTGATTTCGCTCTGCGTTTTGTCTAGCTAAAAAAACAGCGCGTCTGTTGACGTCTGTGAGAACTACGTGAAGTTTACGATTGAACACGGCTGCTGCTATGCCTACGGCTCCGTAGCCGCAACCAACATCTAGAACGGAGCCTGATTCAGGTAAAGTCATGGATTCAATGAGCAGTCGAGTTCCTAGATCAACTCGCTTAACGCTGAAAACGCTTGAAGCTGTAATGAATTCGAAGGGTTTACCTCGGAGTCGTGTTTGAATTAACCCGAATTTCACTGCTGATTTGGGTTGAGTTGCATAGTAGTGGTCGGCGGCATCTTTGATTTTTGTCATTGTTTGGTGCCACTTTTCCAAATTTTCGGGTAAGTTCCGCGGGGCATTAACACCCGCTCTAAAGTAGCAACGGTACCGCGGTTTGTGTTCAAGATTTCTTCAGTTGGCAGTGCTGCTTTACCTAACGCCACAGCTTCACCTTTAAGGGTGAAAATTGCTACAACGGATCCTTTTTCTATATGACTTTCCACTGAGAGAACCCCTGGCGCAGTGAGGTTTGCACCGTGGCAAAGAGCGTCAACTGCCGAGTCTCTCACAACCAGTTTTGGAATAAGCTCCAAGGCGCTTTCCATCGGTTGAATGAACGCACGGAGGATTTTTGGGTCTTGTTTTTCTTGCCATTCCGTGAAGCAGTAAGCTACGTCATGCAGGGTAACATGTGTTTGGCTGTGTTCACTGAAGGGACCAGCTCGGGTTCTGCGGAGCTCCTGCATGTGGGCGCCTACGCCTAGAATTTCGCCTACATCAAAGCAGAGTTTACGTATGTATGTGCCTCCTTCGC
>JBNVCD010000162.1:2647-3727 GCA_050410875.1 Bathyarchaeia archaeon
CGCAACCCACCGAGAAAAGCACGTTTCGTCCGTCCGTTTCAAGGTAGTTTATGTAGTAGATACGTCGAGTTCGAATTTGACGTTTAACCGACGAGCGGAGGGGCGGGCGCTGGTAAATTTCATCTTCAAACTCTGCGAGAACTCGGCGGACACGTGTCTCTTCGACGTCGCCGTGGAGTTTCATAACGCAGATGTATTCTTTGCCGCTGTAGAGGAAGGCTTGAACGACTTTTGTGGCGTCCTCTAAAGTTATGGGCAAAACGCCGGTCACTTTGGGATTTCCTTGACTTTAACGCAGAGGTTAAGTCTCTAAGGTCCCGCCGTGACCTATGACTTCAAGATGTAAGAGTTTTTTTGTCCATGCAGCTACTTCATGACTTGTGGGTCCTGAGGGTTTGTTGAGGTTTATGACGCCGTAGCGTATGAACTCGTTTGGAGGGCGTTCGGCAGGTATATGCCCATACTTTGGGTCGGTTTCGTCCTCGGCTTTTATGTAAACTTCACGTTTGAGTTCCCATGGGGGGACAGTTCTAGGCATAAGAGAGGTGCTCCTTGAATGTAAAAAGAAAGGCAGGGAAGTATAAGAGTCTAGTTTATTACGCGGCGGGCTACGTCATTTCTTTAAGTTTACCTGCTGCTTCTAGGCTCTGGATGATTTCTTCGTCTGCAGCGCCTCGTTTGATTTCGATTTTTTCGGGAAGTGCTCGAATATGATTGAGGTTAACTCTTTTGCGTTTTACACCTGTGACCTTTTTTGGTCCTGTAATCATAACGAAACTTTTGTCTGTGACATCTATGATAACGCATTTCTTGCCTTTTTCACGCCCGGCGATTTTTTGGCAGATTCTGCCGACTTCTATTGCTGGCACTTTGTTTGACCTCCTCATTAAAACGGATTATAACTACTTCTTTGGGCATATTTAAGCATGACACAACCAACACAGCAGAATAAAATGTGTAAAGAAAAGTCAGCAGAGTGCAGGGATGTGTGAAAAACAACTTTGGTTAACTTTGAGAAGACAAGGTTACGAGTTAACCAGAAAGTTACGGATAAAGTTAGCTCAAAAACCGTCTAACAGC
>JBNVCD010000163.1:0-3709 GCA_050410875.1 Bathyarchaeia archaeon
ACAGAATGCATGGTGTCCGCGAAGAGTTTGGGGTCGCGAAGGAACTCTTTGCCGTCTAATATGACTCGGCTGGCCTCCCGCGCCATCCCGTCTAAGATAACTGGGTGTTCAAAGTGGTGAGCGTGCAGGACAGTTGCAATTTCTTGAGCTCTCCCCACGCCGAAGGCAGGTAGCAGAACAACCCCGCCTTTGTCGACGACGTCTGTGCAGGCGTCAACGAACTTCTTCTCTAATTCCAGCCGAGGGGTGTGGTCTTCGTTGGCGTAGGTGCTCTCGATTATAACGGCGTCTAAGTCGTCTAAGTCCATTTTTGCTCCGGCAAGCAGTTTGCTGTCTTCCGTGTTGAAGTCGCCTGTGAAGAGGATTCTTTTGCCATCGCCCTCTACAAGCACAGAGGCGCTACCTGGCGTGTGGCCGGCGTTTAGCAGTTGAAATTTCATGTCTCCGACTTCTTCAGGTACGCCGTAGTCAACATGTTTGCTGCAGCGCAGCATAGTTTTCAATTCGATATATTCAAATGGCAAGTAGTAACCTGAAAGGTGAATGAAGTCTTGAATGAGCAGTTGGGTTAAATCTAAATTGAGCTTGTTGGTGTAAAGTGGCCGTTTGCCTTCAATGTAAAAAATGGGAACTGCGCCTGAGTGGTCAAGGTGACTGTGCGTTAGAATGATGGCGTCAACATCTTTAGGCGGAATATGCATGGGGAAACCTGGTTGCCGCTCAAGCATTACACCGTAGTCTAAAAGATACTGGCTTTTTGCAGATTTCACGGTTATACCGATTCTGCCGACTTCGCGTGTTCCGCCTAAAAATCCAATGCGCAATCAGGTTCAATCCTTAGTTGTGAACTATCGATTAATCAGTGAGAGCTCTTTTAAAAATGTATTGACTTCTCTGTTTGCGAGACCGTTACCAGCCCTTTCTTTATGGCCTTCAAAATTTCGTCCAAGTCCATAGAAGCCTGAATTTCAGTGTAGACACTGTAGAGTTCTGAGGGTTGATGCGAATCGCTGCCTGCAACTCCTGGCAGCTTCATCGACTTTGCCAGTTCAGCAGCCCGTTTGTTGGCTTGGGGGGAAGATGCGCCGTTGAGAACTTCTATGGCGTCCACGTTACTTTTAGTGGTTAACTCGCCAAGGCCCCACTCGCGGAAAGGGTGAGCGGCTATGCTGACGTAGGCGTGGTCCTTGGCAAAGTCAACTACGCCTTGTACAGTCCACGGTTTAGGCGGGAGAACTTCGGTGCCTAAAATTAGTATGTCGCCTTGGGGCGTGCTGATTTCGACTCCTGGGATTATCATAATGTCAGGGTACGGTTTAGCGAGGCGACGCACTGTGTCGACGCCGTCAACAGAGTCATGGTCGGTTACAGCGGCCACTTTGACTGTTGGGTGGGCTACAAGTTTTTCAACTAGATCTTTAGGGGTGGTTTTGGAGTCGTCTGAAAACGTGGTGTGGATATGTAGGTCTGCACGTATCAAGGCTATTCGCTCAGATTAGTCTTCAAAATGTTCTCCAATGAGGTTAAAATGTCTTTTCTATCAAACATTTTAGTTGTAATCGAGGTGAAGAGTATGTTTTTGTTTTTGCAGGCGGCTTTGCAGGCTTTCTGGATTGTGTTACCCCAGTTTTCAGGGTCATTGACTAGTAAAACGGCTTTGTAGTCAGCGCGTTTTATGTAATCGGCAACTTGTCTGGAAACATGCGTGATTGTCTCTTGATCCAGAGGCATTGCTGTTTCATGTTGCGAGAGCGGGTAGACTTCAGTTAATTCAATTGGAACCACGCTGAAGGGCGCAGCGTAGAAGCACACGTGCACTTTGCTGTCAAGTGAATTCTGTTCGACGCGGCTTATGACTTGGCGGATCTTTTTGAAGTCTACTGCTTTGTGGAAGGGTTTAGTTCGAGGCTGCGGCGTCAACAGGAGTATTTTTGCGTTTTTAGGCGGCGAATAGTTTTCTTGGAGACGTTTCTCGTGGCGGACTACTTCGGGACGTGATAACCCTACGGCGTCAAAGAAGAAGAGTCCGCTGGGCTTAGTTGTTGGACTATATTTTTCTATTAAATCCCTGTAATTTTTAACCCGCTTCAAAGCGGTCAGCAAAGCGGGGTGACTGTGGGCTCTCATTTCCACGTGTTCCCAGAGTCTGCCGTCGCGGATAGCTTGTTTGATGCGTTTTAGTTCAGCTACGCAGACGTGCAGGTTGTGTTCAGCTAAGAAGAGTTCTTTTTCTTTTTTAGGCAACTCCAGAACGGCTTTGGGATTTGATGCGGCGCATTTTGGGCATTGACAGGGAAAGTAGCTTAGCTCCTCAAGACGCCATGTACCATTTTCAGTCATGTAGCGGTTTTCTCTAGCGTAGAGGGCGTATGCCGCAGAGTCAAACAGGTCGCAGCCCAGCGCTGTTGCCAACGCCATCATGTGCGGGTGCCCCGCCCCGAAGAGATGGAGGGGGCGATCAGGCGGAAGGTTCATTTTAGCAGTCATTATCATGTCTACCAGCACGTCGTAGCGGTAGCTCTCCATGACTTCTGTTGGGCTGCCTAGTGCGTGGATTTGAAAGGGGAGTTTTCTCATGGCTTGGGCGGATTTTGCAACAAGGTCTACGTATTTGCCGCCTTGAACTGGTCCCACCCAGAGGATGTCGTCTCTGGTTTTTTGTTTGAAGAAGGCTTTGGCGCGTTTGAGGGTTTCTGCGACTGTTTGTTTGGCTTGTTCTTTTTTGACGTGCCAGCCTGTGGGGATGTCGAGTATTGTGGCTATGTCGCTGCCGATTTGTTCTTGATAATTAACGATTTGCGTTTGGCTAACTGCGACGTTGCCGTAAACTAGGATTTGGTAGGCGCCTGAGTCCGTCATGACTGCGCCGTCGAAGTTTAGAAACTTGTGCAGAGTCTGCTCTACAGGCTGGTTTTTGTAGCGCTTGTAGAGGATGTAAGCGTTTGTTATGACTGCTTCGAAGCCAAAGTGCTCCTTTAAGCGTTGCGTGGGTACAGGTTGGATGCTAGGGTTTATCACAGGAAACAGTAACGGCGTTTCCACTGTGGCGGTTTTAGTTTTAAGTTTACCTATTCTTGCAAGCAAGTCTTTCTCTTTGACTTCGAAGCTCATTGCAAATCTATGATTGTGTTGACGCACTTGTAGAAAAAGTATCTGTTTTCGGTTTGGATTTTGTGATTTGTTTTTAGGTGAATTTGCCTTAAGGCGGATTACAATGGCGTGTAATGTAGTCTTGCTTTTTGGTTTTTGGCTTAGTTTTTATTGAGCTACGTAAAAACCAAATAAAAGCAAGCAACAGCGACAAGTGACCGCCACCTATTTATTTACTTATTCGGTGAGGAGAGTAAAGTAAAGTTTGGTGTTTGAAGTGAAAGCTGCGTGCTTATTTTCAGGCGGAAAAGAATCAGTTTTCTCTGCGCAGACAGTTCAAAATCAAGGTATAATAGTTGAACATTTAATCTATGAAGTTCCAAGTTTTGCCTCGCCCCATGCTGTGAATTATGAAGCGGTGCGAGCGCTTGCCAACGCTATGAATACGCCGTTAACTGTTCTGGAGTTGGATGAAGAAGGGGAAGTTCTTGTTTCCGCCCTTAGGGACTTAAAAGTCGACGCTTTGGTGGCAGGGGACATAAATGTTGAACAGCACGTAGCGTGGTTGACTGAGAGGTGCAGACGCGCAGGAAACGTAACGCTGCTTGAGCCTCTCTGG
>JBNVCD010000164.1:0-228 GCA_050410875.1 Bathyarchaeia archaeon
TAGGGGCATCTCATGTTTTACGACTTCGCGCGTGCTGCTGTAGTGTCTGCCTACATCAACTATACACTAACTATAGTGTAGTATTTAATTTAAATTGCAAGCAACAGGTAAATCCTGGGCCCTCACTAACAGGAAAATGTACACAACCACGTTGGATTCCCACAGACCTCTCCAAGCCGAGAACTGTGCTTTTCGGTCGTTAAAATGGAATCCGCTTTATATACCCCA
>JBNVCD010000164.1:238-3667 GCA_050410875.1 Bathyarchaeia archaeon
TTGTTTCAGAAAAGACCCGCAGGCAGAAGTCGTTTGACAGCGAAGACGCAACAAAAACATAAATACGAACACTGCTGCTGCAGAACACCGTCCCCTTTGAAGCAGTCTTTTGAACATGCATAAACGAGAAAACATTTTCTTGAAATTCAGAAAACAGAAGTCAGCAGTTGTTTTTTGTTGCGTCACGTTTGCTGTCCAGTTCTTTCACGCGGTTTTCAATGAACTCTGCAATCTTGGTTTCGTTGTAGACTTTCTCTTCCCTCTGCTTTTCCAGCTGCTCTTTTATAACATGCAGAACCGAGTCCACATTGAAAGGCTTCAGGACGTATGCATCGGCGTTTTTGTTCACAGCCGCTATGGCGTTTTGCAGGGTGGGGTAGCCCGTGACTATTATTTTCCGCATTTTAGGAGTGGTTTCTCGAAGTTTCGACAGAGCGTCGATGCCTTCCATGTCGGGCAAACGTATATCAATTAAGGCCAAGTTGAAAAATGAACTGTAACTTTTCTCGATGCCTTCTTTGGCGGTTTCAGCTGTATCCACGAAGTAGCCTTCGTCTTCTAAAATTGTTTTCATCACCTTGCGTATGTTTTCGTCGTCGTCGATTATGAGGATCCTATCAGGAGGGTTGCCCAAAGCCCTTCCCCACTCATACTTCTACTTTCACACGCAAGGTTATAAAAACTGTGGTTCCTTTGCGCAATAGTATTCCATTGAAACCTTATGGTTCCAAAAAGGTTACGCACACACAAGGATGTTTAAATATCCACTTTTAGCTGGAGTGAACTTATGTGTTTTTGGGTTTATTGAAATTTTGTTTTGCTGCATCTACATATTTGGTGAATTCAAGTAGCTCGGTTTTATTCACAGTGAAAGGGCAACCAATTTTTTTGTAGAGGTTTTTCATTATCAAAATTTCCAAGAATCTAGCGGCAACGCCGAAGATTTTTTCGAGACTCTCCTGAAAACCTTGAAGGTTTTGCGGGATCTCGTGGCGGGGCACCTTAAATTTTATTTCAATGTTATAGTAAATGGATTTTCTGACGGATTCACCCAAGGAAAGAAAGGCTTCATCTATGGAATCCAGTAATATTTCATCAAAGCCTTTGGGCTCCGCGTCCATTTTAGTCAACACCTCACTGCACACGTCATCTAGGGCATATGCCGCAACAGTTAAGGTAGCTGTTTCACCCTATATTCTCTTGGAATTTAAAGATGTTGAATTGTGAAGACAGCTTTGTAATTAGTAAGCTTGCACTCTGCAAAAATAAAACCTGCTAGAACAAAGCTTTCAGGGCAGCAATTTTGCGTAATTTTGAATTCACAGGTACAACACCGTTGGCTTTTCGATCCCAGCAGCTATATTACTTGTAGCGCTAAAGTGGGGAACAGAGAAAATTTAAATTTGAAACAAAGCTAACTGAGGATTTGGTTGCAACATGCTAAACAGGTATTCAGCGGTGCTTGTTTTAGCCGTTTTTTCAAGTTCTCTCTTAGTGGCAAGCGTAGGGTGCTTGAGTGTTCTGGCGTGGGGCAATGGCGGCTACAATGGCGATGTGGCTCATCCGGCTTATGGCACACATGACTGGGTTGCTGAACACGCTCTGGATTGGTTACCTGCGGAGGAGAAGCAGTTTTTGGTGGATAATCTTGAGTGGTATCTGTATGGCACGGAGTTACCGGACAACAAAAATACTCCAAGCGGCGTAGGAGACACAGCGAAGCACCACGTTTACTTCGCCGTTGACGGCACCCTGATTGATGATGCTTCTGCTGTCCGTGCAAAAGAGGAGTACACAGTCGCGCAGCAAGCGTTTAATGAGGGAAACTTGAGTGCAGCAGCGATGCACTTAGGAATGGTGGCGCATTACGTGGGGGACGTGGCGGTTTTTGGGCACGTGATGGGCGCAGATACGCCATGGGGTGCAGAAGTGCATCACAGCGATTATGAAAACTACGTTTTGGAGAAGACAAAGAGTTATGGAGGAGGGGGTGACTTTACAAATTTTCTGGTTTACGATAATACCTTGACATTGGTGACGGCGTATGATGCGACTGTGGAGTTGGCTCGAGACACCACGTTTGATTTGAGACAGCGCAACTTGAATTGCACGTGGATGGATCAGCACTATAACTGGAGCGACTACACGTTCAGAAGCCGCGTTGGGGAGTCTTTGAGCTTAGCGGTCAACGCTGTGGCGGATATTTTACATACGTTCTATTTGGAGACGGTGATTCCCGAGTTTCCATCTTTTAGTAGCCTTGCAGTTTTGTTTGTTGTGGTAGTTGTCTGTGCAGTTATGTTTAGGTTAAAGCGGTTTTATAGGTGAAACTCCTAAAAACACTGCAAGAAGTTGTTTTCCTATAAATGAAAAAGCAGAACGTTCTTGCTCATTTATGGTGTGTTGGCCTGCTTGTTTTGTGAGTAAAAGTAACCGATTTATCACCAAGATGGATTGTGTCTGCTTCTCGCGTGTTAAGTGAGGCAAAACAAAAAAAGGAAAAGAGGGGTGGGAATCGGCGGGGTTATTTTCGTTTTCTGAGGAAAACGGCTGCTGCTGCAACGGCGATTACTACTACGGCAACTGCGGCGATGATGTAGGCGTCAAAGGTTGGTTGTGCTTCGGGTTCTGGAACAACGGAAGGTGAAGGCGTAGTTGTCGGGGTGACTGTTGGCGGCGGAGTGGTTGGAATAGATGTTGGTGTAGTTGTGGGTTGAGGTGAGGGGGCAGCGTCCACGGCGACGTATGCTGTGTCTTCAGAGCCCCAGTATGAGTTGGTGCCTTCGAACTTGGCTATTATCTGGAATTTGCCTGGAATTTCGGGTTTCCACATGACGCCGTATTTGCCGTTGGTGTCGGTTGTGGTTGTGCCTATGTCTATCAGGTTGCCGTTGGGGTCTATGGCGGTGAGTTTCACAGTGACGCCTGTGGGGTTGCTTGGTTTAGGTTTCTGCATGTAGAGGTACTCCATCCAAGCGCTCATGTCTTTATCGGACATAGCTGGCACCAGTGTGAATTTGCCTTCGTTGACTAAGCGTTTTGCGCCTGCGCTTTGGTCTGAGACTGTTCCTGAAATCATGACGCTCTGTCCTAGCGTGACTGCTGTCAAGGGGGCTTCAACGGTGGTTGCGCTGGGGCCTTTGCCGATGCAGTAGATTTGCATGTCGTAAACGTTGAGGTAGACTAGGTAACCGTCTGCTATTGGGGCACCTGCCTGCCCAAAGGAGCCTATAGCGTACCAGCTTGTGAGAGTCCAGAGTTCTTCTCCTGTTAGGGCGTCGATGCAGCGCACTTTGGAGCCTTTATAGAGAGGTACGTTGGGGGAGTGCTCGCTGGTGTAACAGTAGATTTTGCCGTCAGCGATTGTTGACACGAACAGTGGGTAGAGTCCCCATGGGGTTTGGTCTCCGCTGAAAGTGTTGTTGTACT
>JBNVCD010000165.1:0-986 GCA_050410875.1 Bathyarchaeia archaeon
GGTTTCATGGCAGGCATAATTGCACAGTTAACTGCAGACTACGCTATACCATGGCTCATGGAGGTAATCCCAGCGCTGATCCAAGTTAAATTCATTGTCTCCGGCTTCGCAGGCGCATGCCTAACGCTCCTCTTAGTCGGCATCTGGGCATACGTAACTGGACCCCGAGACAGATAAAAGAAGAGAACCTTCCCTCTTTCTTTACTCAAGTAGCGTATGTGCTCTACGCCATTTTATAGGTTCAATTTACTACTTTTTGTTTTGGACTCAGTAGCGGAAAAAGATGTCATCCGCCTTCGCGTCTTCGTACCTCGATATCCTCATCGTCCAATGCTACACCATATCACCCAATACTTATTTGCGTTTCCTGAAAAGGAGAATCAACCTTGAAGTTGAACACACCCAATAGTGAACCAAAAAGGTCCATGTTGTTTGTGGTGAACCGCGCGTTAGGTGATCGTTGGGGCTATCAGAACGCCAGCATAAGCGGCAAATACTTGTTTCTGCGGAGACTAACTATATAGTTCTCAGATTCTCATAGTTCTCAGAGTCACTTTGCTTACTTTTGTTTCACTTAAGGTATTCAATATGAGGATGAGGTTTACTTTTTGAAAAGTCTACAAAAGAAGAGCCACGAGCTTCTGGTTTTACTTTGGGCGGCATTTTAAATTTTAGGTGAGGGTAAACTTACTCCTATTCTTATTAGTGTACCGAAGGTCTTGGCACTATTTATTTCACTATTTATTTTAGTGTTAGTCTTCTCAAAAAAGACAATCAAAAATATTTTTTGATGATTTTAAGGGGGGTTAGGTATTGTTATTACAAATTTAACGCCTTGTCCGGAGTTACCCTCTTCAGTTATTTTCCAACCGTAAATATCTATAATCTTCTTGATTAAAAACAGGCCAAGCCCTGACTTTCCATTGCTACTGTATCCTCGTGTAAACAGATATTTCTTTTTGTCCTCCGGGATTCCTACGCCGTTG
>JBNVCD010000165.1:996-1268 GCA_050410875.1 Bathyarchaeia archaeon
CAAGTCGATTTGGTTTTTTTCTACAGTAGCACTTAATTTTATCTGGGTGACTGTTTTCCCATGTTTTATTGAATTGTCAATTAAATTGTAGAATATTTTTTCAAGTAGTGAGTCAGCGTTTAGTTTTATCCCTTTACACTGGTTGATGATCTCAATACTGCCCTTGTTTGTTGCTAAATTAGCTGCATCATTAAATACTTTCTCTACATCCACTGGATATAATTTTTCATAGCTACTTTCCTGATAGCTACGGCCAAAGTCAAGTATTTTTT
>JBNVCD010000165.1:1278-3662 GCA_050410875.1 Bathyarchaeia archaeon
GGGCAGCCTCAATTGTCGACTCAATCATGTTAAAGTAGTCAGTGTTAACTTTTTTATCAGCTGATTTTTTGAGTAGATAAACATAACTTCCTATAATGGATAATTTATTGCCGACGTCGTGGCGTGTTAAACTTCCTATGACATTCAACTTTTCAGTTAATTCTGCATTTTTATGAATGATTTTCTCTAATTCCTCTTTTGATTTTTTGTGATTGCCAATTTCGACCGTGAGCAATTTGTTGGTTGTTGATAATTTCGCGGTTTCTTCTTTCAAAGATGCTTCACTTTGCTTAAGTTTTAACCACAGTGAATCAAAAGGGCGTGTTAAGGATATTTTTATCATTGCCATATAGATTAGATAAAACGAAACAATGTTGAGCAAGTGACCCAGAAAATTGAATATTCCGTAAACATCTGTATAAAGTGTGAACGCCATTCCCGTCGCAACAGCGGCAATCAGCGCTCCTGTCAAATGTTGGAAAGCGTATTTGTCGAAGTGTTGACGTTTTTTAATTAACAAAAATATAGAGCAAATCAGGATAAAAGCAATAACATATTCACTAGCAATCTTGAATGTTGTTAAGTACCCTGAAGCGCTGGATGTACCTTCAACATATGCTGTTGGAAAGTTTTTCCAATAAAAGATGGATGCAAGCAAGACAGTTGTGATAATCGCATAAATTACGATCATGGGGATAGAGCGACTTTTGCGATTTGTGAAAAATAGTGCTGCAAGTAAGGAGGTACTAAACGCATATCTTGTGGCTATCCAAAGTTGTGTAGGTAAATTAGCGCTTGCCCCAGGGAACACGCCCATACCTTTGTAAGCCAGAGTATGGAGTAGCGCTATAAACCCTACGAATAGAAAAGAGATTCCTACGAAAACAAAGTAGTGGTTATCAATTTTACTTCTAGTATTCCATGCTATGATAAAAATTGCGAACCCGATAAGAATACTGTAAATCTCAGCTAAACTATGAAACAATAGATAATTTTGGGTACTGACATAGTATAATGTAAATGACAGCAAGACCCAAAATATAGCAAAACAGATGTTACGCCGTGTCACAAATAGATTAACATTTGACATCTGAGATCCAGATAAATTGTTATTAAAAACTAGTGTTTAAAAGTTTATTGGCACTTTTGGGTTCTGCCTCCAAACTTTTAGGGCGATTTAACTGAACGTTCTTTTGTTTGCTTCATGAGCATATTTGCGTACAGAGCGCACTTTTTCAGCAACAAAAAAGAGTAATAAACAATCAAGAGAACAAGTTTTCACAAAACTTTATAATTAAGCCGCCCCTTCTTTCGGGGAAAAGGTGTTGCAATTTTGAAGTTCGGCTCATACGTGTTTGAACCACAAAAAGCAGAAGGGTTTGATTTTCACCTCTTACGTATAAAAACAGAAGTAGGCAAACGGATTCCTCCTCACCCTGAGATGTACTCTAACGTGGCAATTTTCGCAGACAATGTTGCCGTCCGTGAACACCCAGAGTGGATAAGTCAATCACCGCTGGGCCCTGCACGTATGGGAAACAACAACTTTAACGTTTACTGGGACACGGTGTGCACAACACAGCCCGAGCACAGGGCAGAACAGTTGGACTACATTGAAAACGTAGATAAACATTCACGGAGTGTTTGGCTCAACAGTTTCTACTTTGCGGAAGTTGGACACTGCAGTTGCCCCAGATGTAGGGAAATTTGGAAGAAAAGCGGGTTAAGCTGGCTGGACTGGCGAAGAAAAGAGGTCACAGAGTATGTTGCCCAAATTCGAGAGCGCGTAAAGAACGAACTAGTCCTTTGTATTCAACCTGACCCTGTAAGTTCGATTGAACGTTACGGGGTTGACTTTGATGAACTGGCCAAGTACGCTGACGCTTTTAATGTTGTAATGTTCAGCAAAAGCTACGCTACGCCCTGGTACTGGGAAACATTGAGTCGCGGCTTTAAAAAAATTCTGAAAAAAACCATGTACATCAGTCTGTATGTTTTTGGTCCGGGTGACTTGCCCACCGATGTTCCTACACCGGCGGAACTTTTGACGGTTAGTGTCCGCTGCGCCAGAGCAGGCATAGATGGTATACTCTACTTAACAGGCGATTCTGAACAGATAAAAAATTATCAGAAGGCAGTAATTAACCAAGTTCAACTGCGGGAACAGCTGAGGAGTTATGGAGGACAGCAAGTTCAAGAAGTACTAGATTTAATTTCAAAATGGGAGAAAAACCTGCAGTAAGCGCTCATTTGGAATTTGAAGTAGTTTTTGTTTTAGGAACCAATTAGGATAAATCCTCCAAAGCTAAAGCTATCGGGATTTGAAATGGAAAAATTTGCACTACAGAATATTCCCCCTGCATCCTTTGAACGTACAATGCGCG
>JBNVCD010000166.1:0-3607 GCA_050410875.1 Bathyarchaeia archaeon
GGCTCGTAGCTCAGTCAGGCTAGAGCACCGGACTTTTAATCCGGGGGTCGCGGGTTCAATTCCCGTCGAGCCCGCCATGAAGCAATAACGCAACTTTGATCTGAACGAAACAAACAAAAGTTAAATTTTTTTATGAGAGAGGTTTAATATGCAACCGTTAGCCTTTGTTAGAACCCAAAGACGCTAATCGTTAAAGCTGCTGGTTAAAAAATATGGGTAATCAAGACAAGAAGGAACCATCTCTGGCTTTTGGCGGACAAGCCCTCATCGAAGGGGTAATGATGCGGTCAAAAAACTACATGGTTCTCTGCGTTAGAAAACCCAACACCGACATTGTCACCCAAGTGGAACAACTCAACCCCGTAACTAACAAATACAAGGTTTTGGGTTTACCTTTCCTCAGAGGCATTGTGGCGCTTTTTGAGTCGCTTTACTTAGGCATCAAAGGGTTACTGTTCTCAGCTAATGTCTCCGTAGAAGAAATAAAAGACGACAAAGGCGAAAGCCTAAAACTTGGCTATGCCGAATTCGCCATACTCGCACTGGGCACTTTGGGCATTACAGCGTTCTTCTTTTTGGTGCCGTTTCTGCTGGCCACATGGTTAAACTTGTCAGGGGTAATTTTCAACATCGCCGAAGCAATCATACGTCTAACCCTATTTATTGCGTATTTGTCGCTTGTTTCTATGTGGGGGCAATTTCGGCGGGTGCTACAGTATCATGGAGCAGAACACAAAGCTATAAACGCCCATGAAGCAGGCGCAAACTTGACGGTGGAAAACGTAAAAAAATACTCGCGGCTACACCCAAGATGCGGAACCAGCTTTCTTTTCATTGTGCTCATAGTCAGCATAGTTCTTTTCTCACTTGCACCAAACCTTGATTTCGCAGGGAAAATCGCCTACCGCCTACTGTTGATTCCAGTAATCGCAGGTGTATCCTACGAGCTTTTGAGACTAAGCGGCAAATACCGCAATTCACCTATTCTCAAAATGTTCATTGCACCAGGCTTAGGCTTTCAGTTGCTGACCACAAAAGAACCCAGCGACGACATGCTGGAGGTCTCAATAAAAGCGGTGCAGGAAATAACAAAACTAACCACTAAAACCTAACACATCCTTCAGCAAGCCCGCCCATCTTTGACTTCATAGGTGATTTCTGAGGAACTTTGAAGGTTAATTTCATCTATTTCTTCTATGATGCGATTTACCATCCTGCCCACAACAAGCACAAACACGTCTAAGCCACGAGAAGCCGCAATCGCCGCAGAATGGCCTACACCAAATTCAATGTTGGCTTTGAGTCCAAGCTTATTTAAAACTGCCCTGCCCACAGCGCCCATAACGCCTACACGGTCAGGTTTAAACTCGTCGTAAAAAGCGCGAACCTTCACCAGATCCACCGCTCTGGAGCCTCCACGTCTTATACTTGGCAACGTCACAATCAAAATCTTGCCGCACCTAATTTGTAGTTTGCCCTGCAAATCCTTCAGACCTACATCTTCCCCTGCTACCGCATCAGCAAGCGCAACTCCTTTAGCTTCAGCCATCGGACTGTCAACAGCTACCGTGTAGAGAACACCTCCTTTTATGATTAAACCCACCTGCTCACCTGACTTTACAGGTTTCGTAGCTATGGCAGGCCAAGCGTGTTCAACTTTGATTTGACGTTTAAGTGAACCAACAAACTGTTCTAATCTGCGCAAGTCTTCACGCAGTTTAAGGGTACCTTTAGGGGTTAAACGGTAATCCGCCCTCTCGGAACCAGCTTCAAGCAAGCCGTTACGGCTTAACTTCTTGAAATATTTAGAGACAGCCTGTATCGTTATTCCGAGAGATTCGCTTATGTCTTTTTGCTTCACATGAGGCTGATGCTGCAGAACTTCAAGGAGAATCTGAAACTCGGTGAACTCACCTTTTTCTCTTAGAATGCTGGGAGGTTGGTTGCGCAAACTAATTCAACCTTAACTTAATTCAAGTTAAACGAAACTTTATAAACCTTCAGGATGGTTTATCCAATAACAGGAGACCAACGTATGCACATAATGGAAGGCTTTCTACCCCACCCATGGTGGGAAATCTGGTTCATAATATCCATACCCTTCATAGCCTACGGAATATACAAAATGTCAAAAGTTACAAAGAAAATCCCCGAAGCCTTACCACTTTTAGCTTTGATGGGCGCATTCATTTTTGTCCTTTCCGCGCTTAAACTTCCTTCAGTAACAGGAAGCACTTCACACCCCACAGGCACAGGATTAGCCGCTGTCATCGTCGGTCCAGGAATAACGTCCGTTCTCTCTTTGATAGTTCTGATTTTTCAGGCACTGTTGCTAGCCCACGGAGGCTTAACTACACTAGGCGCTAATGTATTCTCGATGGGCATTGTTGGACCAATCACAGCTTACGCAATTTGGCGCGTCTGCAAAAAAGTGCACACATCAAATTCGGTAGGCGTATTTCTCGCCGCAACCGTAGGAGACCTAATGACCTATGTTGTTACCTCAATGCAACTTGCCTTTGTTTTTCCAACAGAAGCAGGTTTCTTTGACGCACTCATAAGGTTCGGCAGCATATTCGCGATAACACAAATTCCCCTCGCCATAGGAGAGGGCATACTCGCCGTAATGCTATTTGACTTCTTAGCCAAGTATAAAGGACAACTCTTGGCCACCATGAAGGTCATCAAACTACCTAACGATGCACCTGCACAGGAGGCAGCAACACCATGAAGCCACGCTACTACGCAGTTTTGATCGTAGTTTTGGTTGCCCTTTTTGCCACTCCTCTTTTGCTTGCGCCTTCAGCAGAATACGGAGGAGCAGACAGCGCCGCTGAAGAAGCAATAAGCAGCACAGGCTATCAACCATGGTTCAAACCAGTTTGGGAACCGCCAAGCGGCGAAATAGAAACGCTACTGTTCTCCTTACAAGCAGCTATTTCGTCGGATACGAACGCGGCAAACATGCAAAGAAAAACATAAAGACCACATGAAACTAAACCATTGTCACCCATGGATGCAAAAACAGCATGGAGCACAGCCACCTTTATGCCCAAATTGACAGGTATGCCTACACGAACGCGTTGGCAAAATGTAGCCCTATAACTAAGGGCTTTTTTGCAGTTTCAGCGCTCATAATCAGCGTCTCTGCGCCGACGGTGATTGCAGCAGGCATAATCTTTGTGATAGCAACTTTGTTGACGTTAACTTTAGCCAAGATACCTGCGCGCTTCTACGTCGATATGCTTGCCCCGCCAACTCTAATGCTTACCCTAAGTTGCCTATTTATTGCGCTATTCTTCGGTTACGGTGAACCACTAGCAGAGGTTACGCTACCGGGTTTTACATGGGTCATCTTCAAAAACGGCTTAACCGTAAGCTTGACGACGTTTCTACGTGTAGAAGGCGCACTTTCTTGCCTGTTCTTTCTAGTTTTAACGACTACCGTAACAGACATATTTGTAACGCTACAAAAATTTAAAGCTCCCAAAACTTTAGTTGAAATGTCTCTGCTTATTTACCGCTATATTTTTGTTTTCTTAGAAGTTGCCGCCAAAATGAATACTGCTCAAACACTTCGACTTGGACGTGCAGGATTCATTAAACG
>JBNVCD010000167.1:0-2371 GCA_050410875.1 Bathyarchaeia archaeon
TTTTGAGGACAATGCCGCGTCCGTTGCGTTCTGTTGCGATCAGCCCCATTTCTTTTAGCAGTTTTATGTGCCCGTAAGCGTGTTGTCCTCGTACTTCGATTACACGTTTCTGGGAAAGTGGCTGCCTATATGCTATGTAGCTTAGGGTTCGCAGTGGACCTGAAGATAGCAGCGGCCGGTTTACAAGTTTTTTCACCAGCGGCGTGAACTCGGATTTGAGCTGCATAACGTAACGTTCGTCTTTTAATGCCAAAATCTCAAGAGGCGTTCGTCTTGATGAGTACTCCTGAATTAGCATTTGAACATATTGTTGTGCTCTCTTTTTTGAACGTGTGTTCAAAACAGAGCAGATCTCGTTTAGGTTTAATGGTCTACCTGCAACGTAGAGTGCAGCTTCCAGAAGAGTAAGGTTCTGTTGCTTTTTTTCTTGGTTATGCACCTGTTCTAGTGATTCTTGTATTTTTTGATCTTCTTGAGTTTGTGGCTTTTGTTGTTCTTGTAGGGGCGCTTGCTGAGGTTGTTGTTCCTGGTCAGATTTCACGTTTGCATGATCAGGGTGTGCGTCACTGTTTTGCAACTTTCAAGTTCCCCACTGCTATGTATATTTCTTCTGTTTCTTCATTTTGCCATAAACTCACTAAGCCGTCTTGAGCTAGGAAGAGCAGAAGAATAAATGTGCGGACCGCTTCAATTCTCGTGATGCCTCTAATCAGAGTTGAAAACTCGATTATGCCCGTGCCTTTAACCATTTCTACAAGCCGTTCGTAGAGTTTATCCATTTGAAGCTCTAATTCAGCGATAAACTTGTCGAATTGGGGCATGAGGTCGGAGGCTTCGGGAAGAACTGGGTGGCTGACGACCTTGTCCATGTGCACAATTTTTTCGCCTTTCAAAACTTCATCTAAAACTTCCAGTAGATGTTGTATAGTTGTGGATGTCAACTCGTATCGCAGAGGCAGAAAGAGCGGTGGTGGAACAAAGTCTTTGGATTCCTTGGGTTGTGCAGGTGGCTCTTGGAGGGTAAGTAGCAGTTTTGACTTCATCAAGTAGATGAGCGCTGACGAATCTAAGGCTACGCCTGAAGCGCGAAAGTCCACTTTACCTATTTTTTCCATCTCCAAAAGAAATGACCTGAGCAAATAGGCGATGTTGACGTTCCACGGGGTGAGTTTTTCAAGTTTGCTGACTTCAAACAGTATATTCCATGGGGGTCGCAGGTAGAACGGTTTTTTGTGGGTTGCCTCCATTTATCGTGCTGCCTCCATGAATTTTGCTGAAATAACGGCTGAAACGCCGTTCCGTTCGTAGACGCCGTAGACTTTCTGTGCTTTGTTGACCATTTCAGGTTTTAGGGTGATGACTATGAATTGGATTTTGTCGCATTCTTCTAAGAAGAGCTCGGCAAGTTTGGTTGTGTGGAATGCGTCTAGGTGTGCATCCACTTCGTCCATGACGTAAAATGCGGCAGGCGTAAATTCCTTTAAGGCGAAAATGAACGCTACTGCAGAGACAGACCGTTCTCCGCCGCTGGCGCCGCTTACAACGATAGATGGCTTGTTGGGGAACTGCACAATCATGTCGATGCCGCCCATGAATGGCTCCTCTGGATTTTCAAGCTTCAGCGAGGCTGTGCCGCCGCCGGTTAGCTTGGAGAAGTACTTGGTCAGGTCAGCGTTGATTTTTCCGAATGCGTCCATGAAAACCTTGCGTTTTTTGCTTTCAATTTCGTCCATGAATTGGACTATCGCCTGTTTTTCTCTCTCTAACTCATTGAGGCGTAAAGAAAGCTCACGGTATCTAGAAATTTGTTCGTCGTAATGAGCCATGGCAAGTTGGTTAACTCCGCCTATACGTTCCAGCTCAAACTTCATCATTTGCATACTGGTTTCGGCTTCTTCCACTTGCTTTGGATTGGTCTCTAGGGGTTGTTCATAATTCAAAGACTTAAGCTGGTTTTGATACTGTGAAATCTGTAGCCGAGCTGTCTGAACGTTTAATTGTAGCTGGTTAAGAAGAGATTCCGCCTGTTCATATTCTTCGTCTAGCGCATGTAGCTCAGCGTCTATGCTGTCAATTTGTGAAGTAAACTTTTTTGAATTCTCTTTGGCTGAGAGAACCGCGTTTGAGAGTTCTAAACGGTTTTTCTCCAGTGCAGCAATTTCCTGTTTTAATGTCTCTCGTTCTTGGAGGGCTTCAGCGACTTCCTTTTCGACTTTACGGTGCTGCTGCTCCACTTTAGAAAGTTGAATTTTGCTGTTTTGGTAGCCCACGCGTAAAACGTTGTCAAATTGTGATTGACAAGTGGAGATTTCTGTTTGCACGGTGCCTAGTTTTTGCCTAAGTGTAATTATCTCTTCAGTCAGCTGTTCCC
>JBNVCD010000167.1:2381-3537 GCA_050410875.1 Bathyarchaeia archaeon
ATTTCTAGCTCTTGAATGTGGGCGATGTCTGTTTTCTTTCTCAGTTCACCGATGTCAATTTGTAGTTTCTGCAGATCCTTTTTGATTGTGTTTCGCTCAGCCTTGTATAGTGCCATACGCCCTTTTTCCACTTCAATTTCTTTTTCAATGCGGTAACGGAATTTTTCAATACGTTTCAGGCTTGTTTGAGTACGCTTAACGCTCCGCTTCACACGGATTATCTCGCGGTCAAGGGCCCCTATTGCTTCTGAAATGCGGGTGACTTCAATTTTGGATCGTTCAATTTCTTCTTCAAAAGAGGCTATATCGCTTCTACGCTGGTTGAGATGGGCCTGAAGTGCTTTTACTGCCTCATCTAGACTTTTTATGGCGTTTTCGCTGGGGATGAGTGTGGAGAAATCAAGTGGCGTGCGGTAGTATCCGCTTTCTAAGGCGCCGCCGGCCTCGTAGAGGTCGCCTGCAACCGTGACTGCGCGGTAGCCTTCGTTTGAAAGGGTAAATGCCACTTTATCGTTGGCGGCGATAAGGGTGTCGCCGAAAATGTAGTTGACGGCTGGTTCGTAGGTTTTATCGCATTTCACAAATGAGGCTGCTAAACCTATGATGCCCTCGCGGGTGGGCATCTTGAACTGTTTAGGCGGTGTTGCACCTTGGAGAGGTATAATTTTTATTCTGCCCAGCTTCATTCTGCGCAAAGTTTCCGCGCAAGTGAAAGCGGCATCTATATCCTTAACGACTAAGGCGTCCATCCAGCCTACGGATGCGGCGTCTAACGCTTTTTTATAGTTTCGGTCAATTTTTATGAGGTTTTTTACTCGCCCCACAATGCCATTGATGACGCCTAGGTTTCCCAGCTCTTCTATAGTCTGCAGAGCTTTTTCTTCAGCTGCAACGGTCTCGGCCAGTTCTCTCTGAGTAACAAATTCGACAACTGCTTCTTTGGCGTTGCTGGCAATTTTTCCTGCTTCGGCGATTTCTTTTTCTGCTGCTTCTTTTTGGGCGGTTTTTTTCTCTATGGTTTTTTCTAGGATTTTTAGTTGCGCTTTTTGCTCTTTTTGGATGTGGTCTAGCTCTGCAAGGGAGTTTTCCACTTCGGTGAGTGTGGCAGTGAAGCGTTCTTTTCGGGCGCTGAGTTCTTTAAGTCTGCCTAAACTTG
>JBNVCD010000168.1:0-3524 GCA_050410875.1 Bathyarchaeia archaeon
TGCTCCTTTTCCTGAGCGCTAAGCGGTATTTGAGGTATTTATCGTCAGGGGAAAACTTTGCCGGGTGGGGAATGCGAACGGCGCCGCCGCAGCGGGGGCACCTGTCCAACTTCAAGGTGTATGCGCCACATTTCTCGCATCGACGCAGTAGCCACACCACTACTTCTCCCTTCTAAAGGAGCCTTGCCCGCCTGCTTTAGTTATGAACGTGACTACGCTTTGACCAACTTTTTGCAGTACATCTTCAGCGCGTTTATAGTTTTCAGCTGAAACTTCAACGCTGTATTTTGGCGCCGCTATAACGTAGAATTTAACGGTGGCGTCTTTGGATTTTTCTGCTTTTTTAGCGTTGCTAAATGCCTCTTGTATGCATTTTACACCGTTAGGCTTCATGCAGCGTATTTCAAGGACGCCTTTAACCTTGACCATTTTAAGTTGGATGCGCCCTTGCGCTACTTCCGCAAACGCCTCAGCCACATCTTGAGGTATACCCAGCTTCGTTAAGACCTCCGGTCCCTCAAGGGCTGTTTTTTCTAACCCCTCATACAAACCGTACTTTTCCTCTATCAGCACACCCGCTTTCTGGTAGAGTTCGTCAAGCGGCATTTTGAGTTTCTCTGCTACACCCTTCAAAAGGGCTTCAGCTTTGCGCTCTTTTTTCCAAGACTTTATTTTTTCAATTTTCTCGCGTTTCGTCACGCGCCTAAGAGAAAGATCCACGTGTCCTTTTTCTTGATCTACCCTTAGAACTTTGAGCACAACTTTTTGGTTTTCACGAACAAAATCGCGGATGTTTCTTATCCATGAAGAAGAAATTTCGGAGACGTGAAGCAAGCCTCTTTTATCGTACTCATCAAGCTTTGCGTATGCGCCGTAATCAGTAACGGTTTCTATCGTAGCAATAACTAAGTCGCCAACTTCAGGCCACTGAGGCTTCCTTTCCGCCATCTCCCTTACGCTTCCGCTTTTCTGCTCTTATTTATTCTAGGACTGCCTGTATGTCCCCTTTAATTTTTGCTTTTCCGCCTGTTGGCTCAGCCAAAACAACGCTGCAAACGTTACAGGTAACTTTGTTAACGGCGTTGCTGAATATTAATTGCTCGTTGCCGCATTTTGGGCATTTAACACGCAGAAAAGTGCTTCTCGGTTTAGGAACCAGTTTATTCCACTCGCTCATTTGACGTCACCTGCTTTACCCTATTGTCAGTTTTCTGAGGCGTATGCCGTTTTTATGTCTCATGTAATTACAGACTTTGCATTTGAGGCGCAGCGTTTGCTTCTTAGTGGTTTTCGCGAATTCTTTTTGCAGAGGATACTTTTGTCCACCGTAGCCTTCCTTTTCACGTTTGTGGTGGCGTTCGCCTTTAGCTAGGGCTCTCCGTTTTCCAGCTTTATATAAGGATACAGCGTGAACCTGATGCGCCTTACACTTTGGACAGTACGTCGTTACTTCTTTAGGAACATTCACTTTTATCACTACCCGGACTCCATAAAGAAAACAAGCACACTCTTATACTTTTTTCACTTTGTAAACAAAACTCACCCTTTTAATGTTCATTAAAAGCGTATCGCCCACTCTTCGGGCTGTAGAGGGCAAAAGAACTCTGGCGTTTTCAGTCTTCCAAACACCCTTTAAACTGCTCTTTAGGTTCCAGTTGACACAAGGATGCCCTGCCCCATTTTGCTTACCCTAATAAAACATTTTTAGTTCAAAAATAAAATGAAGAAAAAAAAACAGGAGAGAAAAGTGTTTTCAGCGTAGTTTCATGAGAACCATTTCAGCGGCTAAAACCAGCGGATCCCAAGTTTCGTTTAGCGGCGGCGCATAAGCCGTATCTGCTTTTGCAAGTTCACGCACAGTCATTTGTTTTTGTATGGCAAACGACAGAGCGTTTATGCGTTGAGTGACTTCTTCGCCGCCAACTACTTGCCCGCCGATTATACGCTGAGACTCTTTTTCAACAACAAGTTTGACTCTTACTGGTTTAGCTGACGGATAGTAGTCTGCTTTAGTTTTGCTGGTTATTGCGCCTGTAACTACTTCAATACGGTTTCTAGCGGCAGCGTTCTCTGTCAGACCTGTCACGCCTGCTTCAACGTCAAACAGCCTTGTAACGGCTGAAGCTAAAACCCCTGTAAATTGTGAGTAGTCGCCTGCGGCGTTTGCACCTGCCACCTTGCCTTCCCGTACTGCGACAGTGCCCAGCTGCGGGCAGACTGCCCTGTGAGTGATTATGTTGGGTGCTTCAGCGCAGTCACCTACAGCGTAAACGTCCCTCACATCGGTTTCCATGCGGGAGTTCGTTTTTATTGCGCGGCTCTCACCGAGAGGTATGCCTGCGTCTACAGCAAGTTTGGTGTTTGCGCGTACACCAAAGGCGCTTATGAACAGGTCTGCTTCGATTTTTTCACCGCTAGCCACGATCGCTGTTACTTTGTCTTCGCCAACGAACTCTTCAACAGTTTTTCCTGTGAGGATAACCATGCCTTTTTCTTGTAGGTGCTCTTGCACAAGCTTCGCCATGTCGGCATCAAGCATCTGCGGCAAAATCTGAGGTAACATCTCCACAATTGTAACTTTCAAGCCTCGTTCAACTAAGGCAACGCCGGTTTCCAAACCGATTAAGCCCGCACCCATTATAACCGCGGACTTGGCGCCGTTCTGAACGGCTTGGCGTATTCTCTCTCCATCCTCGATTGTGCGCAGACTGAATATGCCTGCTTTTTCTCTGCCTTTGATCGGCGGCATAAACGCGTCTGCACCCGTCGCGATGATTAAGCTGTCGTAGGGCACAGTTACAGTTGCTCCGCTGTTATCTACGCAGGTGACGCTTTTGTTTTTGACATCTATAGCGGTTACTTTGGTTTCAGTTTTCAAGTTTAGCTTAAGCATCTGGAAGTACGCCGGTGGATAAACAATCAAATTTTTGAAGTCAGGGATTTGCCCGCCTATAACAAAGGGTAACCCGCATCGGGAGTAACCTGCGATTTTTTCCTGCGTCAGCAAGGTGATTTCAGCCGTGCGGTCTTTTTTGCGAGCAGCTGAAGCAGCTTCCACGCCCGCAGCGTTAGCGCCAATAACAACTATGCGTCTCGCCATTAGGTTTGCCCTTCATTTAGATTGAGCTTGAGTCTTGTGCCATTCAACTGCAGCGTTGAAATCCATGAGGTTAGCAAGTTCTGCTTGCAAGTTTGCAGGTTTCACTACGAGCAACCAGCCCTTAGTAAAGGGGTCTTCGTTAAGTAGCTCAGGTTTAGATGAAACTTCGCTGTTGACCTCCTCGATGGTGCCGCTGACAGGCGCAATAAGATCAGAAACGGCTTTCACAGACTCCACAGTACCATATGGCTCGTTCTGCTTGACTTCACCGCCGGCGCTGGGCAATTCGGCATAGACAATTTCACGCAAGGATTTCTGGGCATAATCCGTTATTCCAACGCGGACCTTGTCGCCTTCAATTTTAACCCATTCAAAATCTTTAGAGAAGTAAAGTCCTTCAGGTACTTCGTATCCTTCTACTTTC
>JBNVCD010000169.1:0-3506 GCA_050410875.1 Bathyarchaeia archaeon
AACGCCGGCGGCTATAGGCGTAGGCGGACCACATTACAACCAAAAATTTACAAAGATGGCACTCAACAATGAAGCGGCTTTTGGTCACATGATTCCAAAGCACGTTGTCTCACTGCTAAACCTTGAGCTTCTGAGCCAGTGCATCCAAAAAACCGCAGAAAAACCGCGGTATATTATAGTGGACTGGAAAGGAATTAAAAGCCAAGACAAACCCTCACTCCTCGCCGTCTTAAAGGGAACAGACCTAACTGTTAAAAAAGTTTAAACTCCAAATAGGGCAAAAGTTACCTGCTAAAAGGCAAAGATTACAGTAACGTTTATTATATTTAACTGAAATCTTGAGTGTGCGGTTAATATGGGAATGCGTTCATGGCTACAACAGGCAGCGAGAACTCTAAAACTCGCCTCAAAACCTGATAAAGAGGAGCTTTGGCTCTCAATAAAAATCTCTTTACTGGGAATAGGCGTAGTTGGGCTTGTCGGCTTCATAATTAAGCTAATTGCAACTTCAATTCCCACGTAGAAGGAAGCTGCATGGATAAAAAAGACGACCAGTTCCAAACAAAGATTTTCGCTGTCAAAACCACCACAGGCCAAGAACGCAACGTAGCTCGACTAATAGCCACAAAAGTTGAAATGGAAAAAATCCCCATCAAATCCCTCTTGGTTCCAGACACATTGAAAGGTTACGTGTTCATAGAGGCAGATGGACCACACCTCGTCGAAGAAGCCATAGCAGGAGTTCGCCACGTCCGCTCAAGAATTCCCGGCTTGGTCAGCTTCAACGAGATTGAACGTTACATCGTCAGAAAACCCGTCATTGAAGATTTAGGTGAAGACGACGTCGTAGAAATCACCGGTGGTCCCTTCAAAGGTATGCGGGCAAAAATTACCCGTATTGACAAGTCTAAAGGTGAAGTAACGCTAGAGTTGCTTGAAGCAACCTTTACTTTACCAATCACGGTTCACTCAGACTATGTGAAGTTAATAGAAAAAGGAAACCGAAGTGAAGAATAATGGTTGAAATGAAAACAGTGGAACTACTAGTAGCAGGTGGACAAGCCACAGCCGGACCACCACTGGGCCCTGCCCTCGGTCCATTAGGCTTAAACATAATGGCAGTCGTAAACAAAATCAACGAACTCACCAAAGACTACGCCGGCATGAAAGTCCCCGTGAAGATTTCAGTTAACCCTGAAGACAAAACGTTCGAGGTTACAGTGGGAACTCCGACGTCTTCTGCGCTGTTAGTTGCTGAACTTAAGGTTGAAAAAGGCTCAGGTACACCAAACTCTGCCAAAATAGGCGATCTATCCGTAGAGCAAATCATACGCATAGCCAAAATCAAACGCCCCGAACTGCTAGCAAAAACCCTCAAAGGCGCAGCTAAAGAGCTGATGGGCACCTGCGTAAGCATGGGCGTCACCATTGAAGGCAAAGACCCCCGTGAAGTCCAAAAAGAAATCGATAACGGTCAATATGACGCCATGTTCAAAGAGTAATTAACAAGCGAATATTTTTATAACTGCAACCCAATCCTGATTGACACGAGGCTTAAAAATGCCCTTGGACAAGAAAACTCTGTTAGAAGCGGTGAAAACAGCAAAAGAGAAGTCTGGTAAAAAGAAATTCACCCAGACTGTAGACATGATTCTAAACATAAAAGAAATCGACATGAAAGCTCCTGAAGGCAAAATCCAAGAAGTAGTTGAGCTCCCGCGTCCACCATCTAAGCTGAATAAAGTGTGCGTTGTCGCTTCTGGCGAGTTTGCCCTAAAAGCGAAAAAAGCAAACGCAGATAACGTTATTGAACGTGCCGACCTTGAAGCTTTAGCAGGCAAAAAAAAGGAGCTCCGCAAAATAGCTACCGCTTACGACGTATTCATATCTGAGGTTCCCCTGATGCCGCTGGTAGGTAGGATTCTGGGTCCAGTTTTGGGTCCAAGAGGAAAAATGCCTATCCCTGTCCCACCAGCCGCGGACATAGCACCAATTATCGAGCGGAACCGCAAAACCATTGTTCTACGCATGCGTAACCAACCTATAATTCAAACTTCCATAGGTACCGAAGATCAGTCAGATGAAGACCTAGTGGAAAACATCCAGGCGGTTCTCCGTGTTTTAGAAGGTAAACTTAAACGCGGCTTCAAGAACATCGATGTAATCTTCATCAAGACGTCCATGGGTGAACCTGTAAAGATTAAACCTTAAGAGGAAACTGCCATGCCATCCCAACTAATGTTGCAAGAAAAATCTGGCGAAGTTGAAGAAATCAAGGCGCTACTTAAAGAATACAAATCCATCGGTATCGCCAGCTTACAAAAAGTGCGTGCAACACAACTACAGGAACTCAAAAAGAGTTTAGCTGGCAATGTTTACATGCGTGTCTTGAAGAACACGCTGATGAAAATCGCTATCCGCGAATTAGGTGACGAGAAACTCAAAAAACTCGAGCCCTTCTTAGAAGGCTCCAACGTCTTGCTTTTCACTGAAATTAACCCCTTCAAACTTGCACTTCTGCTGGAACGCGGAAAAGTAAAAACAATCGCCAAGTCAGGCGACATCGCAGCGATGGACGTAGTTGTCCCTGAAGGAAGCACCGGGCAACCTCCAGGCCCCATCATCAGCCAGTTAAACAGTGTAGGCTTACCCACCCGAATCGAGTCTGGTAGCGTTTGGGTTGCCAAAGACACCTTAGTTGTACGAAAAGGCGAAGTCATCAATGAACGCCTCGCCGGCGTCCTGTCCAAACTGGGCATAAAAGCCGTCGAAGCTGGACTATCGATGCGTGCCGTTTACGACAACGGCTTGGTCATCCTAGATAACCAGTTGAAAATAGACCTTGACGCCACCAAACAGAGCTTACAGCAAAGCCAAAGCGAAGCATTTGCGCTGGCATTAGGCATAGCTTACCCCACCCGTGAGACCATCAAACCGCTGCTGCAAGTGGCTCATCAAAAAGCAGTTGCGTTATCTTTAGGCGCAGCAATACCCACCAAAGACACAATCGCCGACTTAATCCGCAAAGCACACGCACAAATGCAGAGCCTCAACACAGCAGTGGAAAAAACTAAACCCAAAGCAGCATAACAACTGTCGGGTTCACTACTCGACAACCCAGCTATTTTCATGTTTTAACTCTTAGTGATCATTTCCCCTTTTCTGCCGCTAAATTACAGAAAGTTTTAATGAGTTCACTATCTCTATTAACTTGGTTTAGGTGTTTTTAATGCTGTTTGAAACTTCAGTGAAGGAAATCATATCCCGCGCCGACAACGTGGCAAGTTTCAGGTTTCCACGACCTACAGCATTAACCTACAATCCAGGGCAATACATGATAGTTACTGTACAAGCTGGAGGCAAACAGCTTATGCATGTTTTCAGCTTTTCTAGTAGCCCCACAGAGAAAGACTTCATTGAATTCACCAAAAAATTTACCAACAGTGAATACTCTGCAGCGCTCAAAACTCTCAGGTTTGGAGACCGAGTAAAAATCGACGCGCCAT
>JBNVCD010000016.1:0-13101 GCA_050410875.1 Bathyarchaeia archaeon
GTTTGTTTTCTCTCCGATTTTTTCGGTAATCAATCAACAATGCGTTACGCCATATAAGTTTTTGCCTAATCCAATCCTATAGGAGAAACCGCTGAAGAGAAACGCCACTGGAGTTAAAACTTTGGAAAAAGTGGAAGGTAACGGCGTTGGCTACTTTTCGTTTAATTGTAAAAGGAGTTAAGTGGTAGCAACTGGCGGCTGAACCCTTGAGGACTCCATTCTTCTCTCTGAATTTCCCGCAATAGCCATGTGGCTGATTGTGTATATAACACTTTGCTTTTTTCAGGCCAAACACAAGCGCCGCCGGCGCGCTTACCGATTTGAGATGTACCAGCTGGCAAACTTGCGGATTGCTTGGGCGCGGTGTGAAAAACGGTTTTTTTCAGCTATGTCCATCTCAGCAAAGGTTTTGTTGCTGCCGCACGGCTGGAATATGGGGTCAAAACCAAAACTTGAACAGCTACCTAGGCGTTCTTGAAGGGTTATTTCGCCTATTGATTCGCCCTCAAAACATAAAGGTTCAGCTGTGGCGTTATCGCAGTAGGCGATGGAAGACTGGAACTTGGCAGTTCTGACTTTCACTTGCTCCATTAACTTTAGCAAACCCTTGTTTCCTAATGTTTTGTAGGCGTAAGCGGCGTAGGGACCAGGGAAACCGTGTAAGGCTTCAACGAAGAGTCCTGCGTCCTCCACTATAAGGGGCAACCTGCATTTTTTGAAGGCGTCTTTGGCGCTTGCTCGGGCTATGTCAGCTAGGCGGTCGCTTTGGATTTCAACAGCTTTAATCCGCAGCATGCCCACTGCGGCGCCATTTTCCGCGAGTATAGTGCGCACTTCGTTGAACTTGTGGATGTTGTTGGTTGCGAAAAAAATGATTCGCCCCTTCAACTTGAAACTTTTAGGAGTCTTTTCTTTCGGCAACATATCGCCCTCTTCTCTCAATTTCTTTCACTTTCTCTAAAAGTTCTTCTGTAGCTGCTGCGCCTGAAACGTCGCTGTATCCCTGCAGAACCGAAGTGAAGCATTCATCTGCAACTTTGAAGTGTGTGCTTTGTAACGCACGCTTCAGCAGGTGTAAATCAACGCCCCGCGCCTCAAGTTCACAGGATTTTTCGCCTAAACCAAAATCCACAAGGAAAACTCTGCCGCCGCCGGTTAGGATCATGTTTGAAGTAGTCAAGTCACCGTGAATCAAATCATGCAGATGAAGCTTACCAATTAGCACCCCAATTTTAACGCATATTCTATGCCGCTCCAACTGTGAAAAGCCATCCAGCACTTGCTTTACTTGCTGGCCTTCAACAAACTCCATGATTATGGTGGAGTGAGGCACATCCACCATGAAAACGGCAGGCGCGGGAACACCTGCCTCTTTGGCTTCATGCATCAACTGTGGTTCATGAACAGTACGATATGTCCGTATGGCTAAGTCTAGTTTTTCCGGGCGATACTTTTTTGGCAAACGCTTCTTGATTACTACGCGTCTGCCGTGCCAACTGCCAAGAAAAAGGCTAGCTTCGGCGCCTTTCTTGAGCAAAACTTCAGAGTTCACTTCACCCATGGCACATCCACCTTGTCTACCCGCCAGCGTAACCGCACAAAACTCTTCTCCAACGGAGTAACCAAACCATGCGTGAAAGCTAAGATTCCCGTCCAAGCTATCATCGCTCCGTTATCCGTGGCAAACCTGAGGGGAACCACGCTGAAGGCGGCATCATGCTCATCCGCGACGGCGCCAAGCATAGTTTGAAGCCGCCTGTTGGCGGCGACGCCTCCTGTTAAGAGGACTTCTTGCTTTTCTGTGTGCGCCAACGCGCGTTCAGTGACCTCAGTGACCATAGAAAAAGCCGTTTCCTGCAAGCTGTAACACAAATCCTCTAGTGCACAGTTGCCCTTTCGGAAAATTGTAATGGCAGCCGTGAGTAGCCCACTTAAAGACAAGTCCATGCCTTTCACGACGTAAGGCAGCAAAACTAGCTCTTTCCCACGTTGAGCCAACTGCTCCACTGCAGCGCCAAGAGGCACGCCTTTTTTAGGTTTAAGCCCAACTTCTCGAGCAAAAACATCCAAGCAGTTTCCCAGTGCAATATCTAAAGTTTCCCCGAAAACACGATATCGCCCAAACGCAAAAGCCGTAACCATCGTGTTGCCACCTGAAACGTACAGCGTCAACGGATCTTTTGCAGCAGTCTGTAGTTTACCAATTTCGATGTGTGCCACCGAGTGGTTTACACCTACCAAGGGAACTTCAAGATAAGACGCCAAGGCGCGGGCTACAGTTGCACCTGTACGCAGGCAAGGCCCCAAGCCGGGACCTTGAGAAAAAGCAATCAGCGACAAATCTTTAGGCTTAACTTCCGCTTTGGCAAATGCTTCCTTCAAAACGGTTTGGGCTACGGCGGCGTGGTGGCGTGCTGCTTCCCGCGGGTGTATTCCACCCTCAGCAGGCACATAACCCTCAGAGACGTTGGCGAGAATTTGCCCGCTAAATGTTACAATGCCTACGCTGAAGTCATCGGCGGTGGACTCTATGCCTAGACAGTAACGTTCTTTAGGTTTTTGAACAGACATTTCAGCGCCTTTTCCTTACACGGTTAATTAATCATATTTAAAGGCACATATTTTTATCTCGCGCATGCGGCATATTATAATGCGAAAAACGGAACTGATACAACATGCCTAAACGTAACGACTTAGAGCAGAGGGCACTCCATTTTGTAGTCAACACAGGCAGTAAAGGTGTACTCCAATCAGAATTATGGCGTGAGCTAGGCGCCAGCAGCAGAGAAGGCTCACGAGTAGCCATCAAACTGGAGGAAAAAGGCTTAATCCGCAGGGAAAAAGAACTAGAAGGCGGACGGTGGACATACAGGCTTTACCCAAAACGGATGCCCGCCAGCATAGAAACAATCGTCGACTGCCCCTGCCTAATGTGCCAAGATAACCCGCGGTGCGACCCCACCACAACAATATCGCCTAAAAGCTGCGAAAAACTCACCAACTGGATCATGTCGCTAGACAAGGAACCAGCCAACTCAGAGCTCTAAACTGCATGGGTGACTACGTGAGTGCCAAAATCCAAAGCTTGGATCAAAGAGAGAAAAAACGAATACTACTACAAAAAAGCTAAAGCAGAAAATTACCGCTCCCGCGCAACCTACAAATTATCTCAAACAATAAACAAGTATCACTTCATAAAATACGGCGACGTCGTCGTAGACTTGGGCGCCGCGCCCGGCGGCTGGATTCAAGCAGCCAGAAAAGTGGCTGGGAAAAAAGGCTTCGTTTTAGGCGTCGACCTCAAACCGATAGAGCCGTTTGTGCAACCTTACATTAGGACGATTGTTGCGGACATGACGGAGCCTGAAACAATAACCCAAATCCAAAGTTTCCTACCCAGAAAAGCAGATGTTGTACTCTCAGATATGTCGCCAAACATATCCGGCGTCTGGGAAGTGGACCACGCTAGACAAATAGATTTAGCCACAAAAGCGCTGGAGACGGCGCAGAAAATTCTGCGCCCAGACGGAACATTCTTCGTGAAAGTTTTTGAAGGCGACTTAATGAACCAGTTCATTAAAGAGCTTAAGCAACACTTCGCCGAAGTGAAACTGATCAAACCAAAAGCAAGCCGCTCCCAAAGCTCCGAAATGTACATTTTAGCATTAGGTTTCAAAACACCTGCAAGCTAAAAGCTTATTTTGCAAAAACTCGCTCACTAATTAAGTGCTCCACGCTGAAAGCTAAACCAGTAACCCGCTGAGACACCACAAGCTTTTTATCTGTTTTTTGAGCTATCACTAAGGAAAGCTCTATAACTTGGGGGAAAGAACGTGAGGGATCGCCACCTCAATCCAGTATTCGTTCGCTGTTTTGTTCAGGCTACCCTCTAAGAGACTCCAAAAAGAACAATCTAAGTCCCCAGCAACAATTTTCTGTAGAGCAAGAAAGCAGCTTATAAAAATTAGAGAAGGTGCTGAAAAACGACTAAAATGAACGGCGCAAACGCCCTGATAAAATCCCTTGAAAACCAAAAAGTAGAGGTAATATTCGGCATACTCGGCGGAGCAGTGCTGCCCATATATGACGCGCTCTGCGGCAACAAAAACATCCGCCACATACTCAGCAGGCACGAACAATGTGCAGCGCACGCAGCTGAAGGCTACGCGCGAGCCAGCGGCAGACCAGGAGTGTGCATGGCAACTTCAGGACCAGGCGCCACGAACCTTGTTACGGGAATAGCAAATGCTTACATGGACTCCTCGCCGCTTATCGCGTTGACGGGGCAAGTGCCATCTAAAGGGGTAAACACTTCTTATATGATTGGCAGAGACGCCTTCCAAGAGGCGGATATAATCGGCATCACCACGCCAATTACTAAACAGAACTACCAAGTGAGAAACGCGGCGGACATACCAAAAATTGTTAACACCGCCTTCTACATAGCCACCACCGGCAGACCTGGGCCTGTGCTGATTGACCTGCCAAAGAATGTGCAAACTGAAAGCGCAGAGATGGACTTCACAGACCGCATCGACGCCAGAGGCTACAATGTGGTAACAGACCCTGATTTAGCTCAGATCAGCAGAGCCGTAGAGTTACTCGTGAAAGCTGAGCAACCTATAATCTTGGCGGGAGGCGGCGTGATAACAGCCAACGCCTCTGACGAGTTGATGCAGCTGTCGGATTTGCTTATGGCTCCCGTGGCAACCACGTTCATGGGTAAAGGCGCCTTCCCTGAAGTGCACCCTCTCTCGGTGGGTAGCATTGGCATGCATGGAAACCCAGCTGCTAACAGGTTAATTTCGGAAGCTGACGTGTTGTTAGCTGTGGGAACCAGATTTTCCGACAGGGCAACCGCGAATTTGGACACTTTCTGTCCAAACGCCAAAAAAATCCACGTTGACATTGACGCAGCTGAAATCGGAAAAAACGTTGATGTTGATGTGCCCATTGTAGGCGACGCCAAGAAGTCGCTACGCATCTTGCACGAAGCGTTAGCGAAGGCGCTGCCAAAGAAGAAGGGGGCGCTGTGGGCTAAACGAGTTAAGGAGGTAAAAGAGAAACTTAGCCCTCTAATAAAAGACCTGCCGAAAGATTTGGTGCCAAAAGCGCTGCTTTTCGAACTGAGGAGGCTACTGCCTCAAGATGCCATAGTCACCACGGAAGTGGGGCAAAACCAGATGTGGTCTGCGCTTTACTTCCAAGCGCTCAAACCGCGAACTTTCATCAGTTCAGGCGGCTTAGGCACGATGGGTTTTGGTTTCCCCGCTGCTTTAGGCGCCAAAGTTGCTTTCCCAAACAGGGCAGTTGTAGACATCGCGGGGGACGGCAGCTTCATAATGACTGAACAAGAGCTGGCGTGCTCAGTTGTGGAGAACATACCTGTGACGGTAATTGTACTGAACAACTCGGTGCTGGGCATGGTGGCTCAATGGCAGAGGGCACTCTACAACAAACGTTACATGGCAGTGCATCTAGGTAAAACACCTGACTTCGTTAAGCTTGCAGAGGCATACGGCGCCCAAGGCTTCCGAGTAGGCTCCATACCGGAATTTCAGAAGGCAATTAAAGAAGCGCTTAAAAGCAAAGTTACAACAGTAATCGATGTACCCATAGGTTCAGAAGAAGACGTGGCACCTTTCGTGCCGCCGGGCTGCGGTTTGCCACAGCAAAGAGGGGATTACTGATGGAAGCAGGAAAAACCAGAGTGGTTTCAGCCATAGTTGAAAACAAACCAGGTGTCCTCCACAGCGTCGCTAACCTGTTCCGCAGACGAAACTTTAACATCGAAAGCATAACCGTTGGACCCACAGAAGAGCGAGATCTCGCACGCATAACCATAACGGTTTCAGCAGACGAAAAAACTCTAGACCAAGTCGTTAAACAACTGGATAAGCTGGTGGATGTGGTAGGCGTAGCAGAACTGGACCCCGACAGCATCGTTACCCGTGAATTAGCGCTTGTGAAAATTAATGCGCCCAGCTCAAAAGAGAGGTCAGACATAATCAGCTGCGTTCACGTCTTCAGAGGACGCGTCGTCGACGTCTCCCCTGAAAGTTTAATGGTGGAAATCACAGGCACCTCAGACAAAATTGACGCCTTTCTGAACCTTATGAAAACCTTCGGCATAATAGAACTCGCCAGAACAGGCATCACAGCGCTTTCACGGGGAACCCACGCAGTGAACATGGACGAATAAATGTCCAATACGTGTTTCAGCCGCCGCGACCAACACTTATAACGTCAACTTATAAACTATCGAAAGGCTCCAAAGTTCACAATTTGCAATTGCAACATCAGAAACAGCAGCGGCCGCATAGAAACCCTTAACTTCGCGGCTTAGAAAGTGGAAACCAGAAAAATAAACGCTTGCCTTGGTTAATTAGGGGAAGAAAAAATGAACATCACAGAAAAAATCTTAGCTAAAGCCTCAGGAAAAACCACGGTTCAACCAGGAGACATCGTGGATGCAAACGTGAACGTAGTAATGGTTCACGACCTAACAGGTCCTTTAGCTATAGAGGCCTTCAAAAAGATAGGTGTAAACAAGGTTTGGGACAACAAAAAAGTAGTGATAATTCTAGACCATCAAATTCCAGCTGAATCCGTGAAAATGGCCGAGTTGCACAAGATGCTCCGCAAGTTTGCAAAGGAACAAAACATACGCTTATACGACGTGGGTGAAGGCGGCATATGCCACCAAGTTATGCCTGAGAAAGGCTACGTGGAACCAGGCACCGTCATTGTGGGGGCGGATTCGCACACATGCACCTACGGCGCGTTCGGCGCTTTCGCCACAGGCATAGGCTCCACTGAAGCTGCGGCTGTGTTTGCTACAGGAAAAATTTGGCTCAAAGTACCTGAAACCATAAGATTCAACGTTGAAGGGGAATTCCAAAAGTATGTTGCGCCGAAAGACCTGATTTTGCACATAATCGGCAAAGTTAGTGTGGACGGAGCAACTTACAAGAGCGCACAGGTCACAGGGTCAACCATTCGGAAGATGAGCGTTGCAGGCAGGATGACGCTTTGCAACATGGCTGTTGAGATGGGCGCCAAGAACGGTATAGTGGAGCCGGACGAAGCAACCGTGAAGTTCCTAAAGGAGCGGCTAGCTAAAACTTCGGATTACGCGTGGCTGAAGAGCGATGTAGACGCAAAATACGAGAAAACCATAGACGTAAACGTGGATGAACTAGAGCCTCAAGTTGCTTGCCCAAGCTCGGTGGACAACGTGAAAGCGGTCTCGGAAGTGGGAAACGTAGAGGTCAACCAAGCGTTTATCGGTTCATGCACTAATGGGCGCATAGAAGATTTGCGCGTCGCCGCCCAAATTTTGAAAGGCAAAAAAGTCAAGCAAGGCGTCAGAGCACTGGTGATTCCTGCATCCCAAGAAGTGTACGCGCAAGCGATAAAAGAAGGGTTAATTGAAGTTTTCACTGATGCAGGAGCACTCGTTTGCGGGGCAACTTGCGGTCCATGTTTAGGTGGACACATTGGGCTATTAGCTTCAGGCGAAGTCTGCGTTAGCACATCCAACAGAAACTTCATTGGAAGAATGGGCAGCCCACAAGCAAACGTTTACTTAGCGTCGCCGGCAACTGTGGCGGCTTCAGCGTTAACGGGTAGAATAACAGACCCACGAGAAGTGGAGGCTTGAGCTATGAAAGTCAAAGGGGAAGTCATTAAATTCGGAAGAAACATCGACACAGACGTCATTTTACCAGGTAAATGGCTGTCGCTGATTGACCCTAAAGATTTGGCTAAGCACGCCATGGAAGGGTTAGACCCAGCTTTTCCTGAAAAAGCCAAAAAGGGAGTCATAGTCGTAGGCGACAGAAACTTCGGATGCGGCTCCAGCAGGGAGCAAGCGCCGTTAGCGTTGAAGTACGCCGGCGTCCAATGTGTTATAGCAGAATCGTTTGCACGCATATTCTTCCGCAACAGCATAAACATCGGTTTACCCGTCATCGAATGCAGAGGGATAGCAACGGCAGTAAAAGACGGCGATGAAGTAACGGTGGATTTAGAGACAGGGAAAATAAATGATACAACCACCAATCAGAGTCTCCAAGGAACCAAACTGCCTCCATTCATCATGGAGATACTTGCGGATGGGGGATTAATTGAAAACTTGCGAAAGAGGATGAACAAAAAATGAGTGAATACAAAATATCTTTGATTCCAGGCGACGGCATCGGCCCCGAGTTAACCGAAGCCACCTTGAAAGTGTTAGAGGCAACTCAACAGAAATTTGGCTTAAAACTCAACATACTCTACGCTGAGGCAGGCGACACTTGCCTAGCTAAGAGAGGTGTTGCTTTGCCTGAAGACAGCGTACAGAAAATCAGAGAATCTCACGCTTGCCTAAAAGGCCCAGTTGGAGAAAGCGCCGCTGACGTCATAGTTAAACTTAGGTTAATGTTTGACCTCTACGCTAACTTGCGCCCCATAAAGACGTATCCTGCAGCGGCCGCCGCGAGACCGGACATTGACATGATGTTTGTTCGGGAAAACACTGAAGACGTCTACAAAGGCCTTGAGCACGCGTTAGGCGACACAACCATATGCATACGAGTAATCAGCCGAAGAGCCTGTGAGCGCATAGCTAAAAAAGCCTTCGAAATTGCTCGGCTACGTAACGGCAAAAAGAAAGTCACCGCCATCCACAAAGCAAATGTTATGCGGGTAACTGACGGCTTATTTGCCAGCGTATGCCGCGAAGTTTCCAAGCAGTACCCAGACATCGCCTTCAACGAACTATACGTGGACGCGGCTTCTATGAGACTCATAAAGGAGCCGCAGGAGTTTGATGTACTTTGCACCTGCAACATGTTCGGCGACATACTCAGCGACGAAGCCGCGCAGCTTGTCGGCGGGTTAGGTATGGCGCCCGGCGCCAACATCGGCGACAACTTTGCGTTGTTTGAGCCAATTCACGGTTCAGCGCCTAACAGGGCGGGAAAACAAACCGCTAACCCGCTGTCTATGATTCTGGCGGCTAAGATGATGCTGGAGTGGCTTGGCGAAAAATACAGCGACAACAAATGCGTAAAGGCAGCGGCAGCCATAGAGAACGCTGTAGTTCAAACGCTGCGTAGCCACAACACGGTTCCCGACTTGGGCGGAAACAAAACAACGTTGGGCATGGCAGAAGCCATCGCCACGGCGTTAGCGGAATATACTGGTTGATGGAAACTATGAAGGCTGACTCCAACTCCAATTACATCCGCATTTTTGACACGACCCTCCGAGACGGCGAGCAAACACCTGGGGTTTCACTTACCATTGAAGACAAAATTGAGATAGCTCGCCAGCTGAGCCGTTTAGGCGTGGATGCAATCGAAGCGGGTTTTCCAAGTTCTTCTGAAGGCGAAAAAAAAGTCATCAAAGAAATTGTTAAGGCGGATTTGGAGTCGGAGATTTGCGGTCTTTCCCGCGCTAACCGCAAAGACATAGATGCAGCCATCGAATGCGGCGTGGACACCGTTCACGTTTTTATACCGACGTCTCCTGTGCAGATGAAGTACGCGGTCAACATGACGCCTGACCAGGTCATCTCGGCAGCGGTGGATTCGATAGAATACATTAAAAAGCACGGTTTGACATGCGAGTTTTCACCTATGGATGCAACGCGGTCTGAAGTGCCCTTTTTGAAAAAAGTCTGCAAAGCCGCAGAAGACGCAGGTATGGACCGTTTGAACGTGCCTGACACCGTCGGCATTATGATTCCGAAAACCATGAGTGCGCTGGTAGAAGAGCTCAAAAGAGTCGTCAAAGTCCCCATAAGCGTCCACTGCCATGACGATTTCGGCATGGCGGTTGCTAACTCTTTGGCGGCGGTTGAAGCAGGCGCAACTCAGGTGCACTGCACCATTAACGGTCTAGGTGAAAGAGCGGGAAACGCGTCGCTGGAAGAAACGGTGATGGCGCTGCATGTAATTTACAAGATGAAGACAAAGGTAAACACGCGTTTGCTTTATAGTACCTCTCGTATGGTGTCCACTTTAACTGGAATTCCAGTTCAAGCCAACAAGGCTATTGTGGGCGAAAACGCGTTTGCTCACGAGTCAGGGATTCACACACGCGGCGTCACAGTCAAACCGTTAACGTTTGAGCCTATAGATCCAGAGTTGGTTGGGCGCACACGAAAGCTGGTGGCAGGGAAACTGGCTGGAACACGCGGCGTCAAAGCGGAACTTGAAGAGATAGGGATACACCCAAATGAGGAACAGTTGAAGGAAATTGTGAAGAGAATCAAAGAGTTAGGCGATAAAGGCAAAATGGTTACTGACGCCGACTTGATTGCGTTGGCTTCCGCAGTTATGGGTGAAGTGATTAAAGAAGAGAAAATTGTGGAACTTTGTGATTTAGCCGTCATGACAGGCGTTAAAGTTATCCCAACCGCGTCGGTTCGCCTAATTTTAGATGGGAAAGAGTACGTAGCAGCAGAAACAGGAGTTGGACCTGTAGACGCCGTGCTTAAGGCGATAACTAAGCTGACTCACAGTTTAGAGAAAATCAGGTTAAACGAGTACCGTTTGGAAGCCATCACAGGCGGCTCAAACGCTGTCGCCGAAGTTGTGATTAAAGTAGAAGATGAAAAAGGGCACATTGTGTCAGCCCGCGCAGCCAGAGAAGACATCGTGATGGCTAGTGTAGAAGCCATGATAAACGGTATAAACAAATGTTTACTTAAGAACCGAAAGCAGGTAAACAAAAATTGAAAAGCGTAGCTTTCCAAGGGGAACGTGGCGCGTACAGCGAAAGCGCGGTTTACAAGTTTTTCGGCGCACAGACCACGGTGAAGCCGTGCAGAGACTTCCGCGGCGTCTTTGAAAGCGTAGCTAAAAACGAAACGCCCTACGGCGTGGTTCCTGTTGAGAACTCTTTAGAGGGCAGCGTTAACCAGAACTACGACCTTTTCTTGGAGTACGATTTAAAAGTTTGTGGCGAAGTAATCGTGAAAATTGAGCACTGCCTGATAGCTAACCCCAGCACTAAACTGGAGGAAGTAAAAGCCGTTTACTCCCACCCGCAGGCGCTGGCGCAGTGCAGGAATTTTCTGGAGAAATTGGGGCGCGAAATGATTCCGACATACGACACCGCGGGCAGCGTGAAGATGCTCAAAGAGAAGGGGTTGAAGAACGCTGCTGCGGTTGCCAGTGAGCGGGCAGCTGAAATTTACGGTATGAAAATTCTTGCCCGCGACATAGCCGACAACAAAGAGAACTACACGAGGTTCTTTGTTTTAGCTAAAGAGGACGCGCCTCTGACAGGTAAAGATAAGACATCCATCATTTTCGCGGCTGTCCACGAGCCGGGTTCCCTGTATCATGCACTGGGCGAGTTTGCTAAAAGAGGCATAAACTTGACGAAGATTGAATCTAGACCCACAAAGCATACGCCTTGGGAGTACAATTTTTATCTGGATTTTGAGGGGCACCGAAGCGAATCGCGTTGCAGCGAAGCGCTTCAGGCCCTTGGGAAATACGCGGTGTTCATTAAAATTTTAGGTTCGTATCCAAAAGCCGTTTAGAGTTGCCAGAGCTTTTACGTGGACTCCAGCATTTTGTACATGACGTCGTATGACTGTAAATAGTCGCTGCTTATCTTCATCAGTTTAGCTTTAAGCGCTTCAATTTTTTTTGTGAGTGCCTCTTGGTCTTTGCGTTTTATCAGGTTGAGCCATTCTTGTGCCTTTTGCAAATACAATTTTTCGATGTTTTCAACGTCAGGTAAACTCGTTTGTAAGGTGGCAAACAGCTCAGAAGTCTCCAGCGCCGCTGACTCAGCTAAAGTGAAGAGCATACGGTAGGTTGTGCCAGCAACGTTTTTAGTTTCAGCATAGTCGGCTTGCTCAAGCAGCGTGTCGCATGCGACTACGCCTAGAAAATGTGGGAAGCCAAGTACGACAGACATTAGTTCGTCGTGGTGGCGGGGAGCCATGACAAAAACGTGTGCGCCTTCTTTTTCGAGCCAAGCTTTGAAGTTTTCCGCTAACTTTTGTTCCTCGGCGGTGGTGGGGGTTAAAATGAAAGCTTTACGTTTTAGGGTGCTGCTTCCCGGCCCAAAAACTGGGTGGGTGCCCAAAACCAACGCGTTTTTCAAGTGTTTATGCATGATGTTGACTGGGGACTCTTTGATGGAGCATATGTCCATGACTATTTGCCCTTTGCGAACGGCGGGGCTGATTTTTTCTACAACGTCTTCGAAAGCGTTTATGGAGACGCATATGAAAACGCGGTCAGCGGCTTTTACAGCGTCGGCAAAGTCGGCGGTTTCGACGTCTAGTTCTTTTTTAAGTTTTGCCAGTTTCTCGGCGTTTCTGTCGGCAAGTATCACAGCGTCGCCTTTTTCTTTGCAGAATTTAGCGAACCACACGCCCATTTTGCCTGCGCCGAGAATGGCTGTTTTCATTTAAGCTGCTGCCTCACAGATTTTGTCTAGTCCAACCTCTATTTGGTCGTCGGGTGCAGTTAAAGATATACGGAAATGTTCGCGGTAGTCACCGAAAGATGTGCCTGGCGCCACGGCTACGCCTTTGTCGAGCAACTCTAAAGTGAACCTTTCAGAGTCCAGGTTGTCAAGTTTGGGGAAGACGTAGAAGGGCGCGTCGGGTTTAGTGAACTTGAAGCCTGCGGCGGACAGCTTGGTGGTTGCCATGTCGGCGCGTTCTTTGTATTTGGCTTTGATTGCGGAAGCAATTTTCTGGTGTAGCTCTAAACCTTTCAGGGCGGCGTCCTGGATGAAGACGGGGACGTTGTTGAAGGTTATTTGGTTCAGTTTGGTTATGTTGTCGATGAACATTTTGCTGCCTATCAAGTAGCCGATGCGCCAACCCGTCATGGTGAAGGTTTTGGAGAAGCCGTTTGAAACTATGTGTTTATGTTCGCTGTCATAGTCGAGTATGCTCTTGGTTTTAGTGAAGCTTATTGCAGCGTAGACCTCGTCTGAGAGGATGGTGATTTTTTTTCTGTTCGCTAACTCGACAATGCACTGAAGGGTTTCGTCATCCATGGTTTTGCTTGTGGGGTTATTTGGGTTGTTGAGGATTATCATTTTTGTGTTTTCGTCAACTAACTTTTCAAGTTGGTC